>DAEF01000121.1 GCA_002495225.1 Methanoregulaceae archaeon UBA288
GTCCCCCACGCGCTCAGCGCCGTCACGAGGTTCAAGATGACCCTGACGATGATACGGGGGTGAGGGCCGTGGGCGGGGACGAGAAGGACGGGTACTACTGCACCATCTGCGGCGGGATCCCCCCGGAGAAGATCTCGGTCAGGCAGATCCAGGTCGACGGCAAGCCGACGGGGATCGACCATCTCGACTGGATCGTCGCGGAGGTGAAGAAGCTGGACCTCGCCGACGACGCTGCCATCACCGAAGAGCTGCTGAAGCGGACGAAGGTCTTCAACTACGTTCCCACGAAGAAGGCGGCGAAGTACGGCGAGGCGCTGCTCGCGGCATACCGCGACGGGGGGGCGTGACCGTGTTCGGCCGATGCCCGGGTTCGGCGAACCTCCGGACACCCACGCTCGCGGTCAAGCGGTGCCCGCAGTGCGGCGAGGAGGTGGAGGTCTTCTCGAACGACATCTCGGTGCCGTGCCCGGGCTGCGGCTTCGTCGTCTATAACGACCTCCTCTCGTGCGTCCAGTGGTGCAAGTACGCGAAAGAGTGCGTCGGCGAGGAGGTGTACCGGAAGTTCATGGAGAGGAAGGAGGGCTGACGAAAGCCCAGAGCAGGGGTTCATGCCCCCACGGATCGATACGCGGGCCGGCCCCTTCGGCGAGCGGCGGATCCGGGCCCGGCCCGGAGAATCGTGACAGCGTGTCGATACCGAGTCCGCGGGAGTCTGGAGAAGACCTGGAACAGTTCCCATCGCCCCCGCGCCCCGGTGGAGTTATCCGCTGGATAGGGCACGGCGGCGAAAACCGGGCGCCGGCACTCCTGATGAACTGACGAGGAGACAGGAGGCATGCGGTAATATTTTTGACTCGCAGGTTGGGGATCCGACGGTGGGATTATCCCTCGGGGCCGGGTTCGACGCATTTTCGGGTGACTGGTCCGCCCCGAATGCGTGGTCGGGAGAGACCAGTGCCCGGGGGTCCGGGCCCGATTCTCGCGTACGAACAAGTGCGTCGCACTGGACATGCGCGGGGTACAGGGGCTCGAAGATCCCCGCCCGCACCTGGCGTCACACAAACGGACGTCTTTTCATTCGGCCGCGGCGCATCCGCTGCCCGCTCGTTCCGGGGCCGGGCTCCCGCGGTTCACCCGTTGAAGTGGTGATGCCGGTACGTCTGCTCGATGAACTCCTGTTTCCGGTGCTCGCTCCCCTTCACCGGCGGCTTGAGGTACCCGATCTCCGGCGTCTGTAAAGCCGGGCAGAACGGGCAGAGCGCCGAATCGACGTCGTTCGCCTTCTCCCGGACCGGGCAGTAGTAGATGCCGTCAATGAGCGCGACGCGGTCCCTGCCGGGAAACGGCATCCCAACGGGATGACCGGGGAGCCCCTGGACGAGCATGCAGAACGCGGCGAGAAGGAACTTCAGAAACCGCACCCGGAGCTGCTGTTCGTCGCCGGTGGCGCACTGGGCTGCCACCATCGCCCAGAAATCGGCAGCGCCGGGGGGGACGGGCTCCCGCATGTGGTCGAAGCTCCGGAGGTTCTGCATCTTCCGGATTGACTGGTACGTCCCGTTGAGGTGTTCGGCGACGGACGCCTCGAGGGCCGCCCGGTACTCGGGGGCGACGTGCCGGATCGACTGCGAGAAGTTCCGTCGCATCCGCTGCATGTCCCGGGGGGAGTACGACAGGGCGATAGCGGCGATGGCCGCGCCGAGATCTCCCCGCGTCGTCTTCGAGCCGAGCGTCGAGCATTCGTGGGCGATCTGGTCGTGGTTCATCGAGGAGTCTCCGTGGACCTGGGAAGACGGAACGGATGGTCCCTCTTCTCTCATGCATGGGCCGGGCTCCGGTATGAGTCTTGAGATCGGCGCCCCGCGGAGGAGGAGCACCCGGGGGCCGGGACGGTCGACGCCCCCGGCACCCCTCCCCTTCGGCCGATGCTTTCACCGGCGAGGTGCGTAGCCACGGCGGTCTGGAGTGGCGAGAAAATATCAAAGAGGAACCTTTTTCACTGAGATGATAATACAAAAGAGCATATTAGTAACACGCTTGTGATATCATGCACATCCCCGACTCCTTCATCCCGATCTCACAGGGCGCCGTCTACTGGTTGATCGCGCTCGTCTTCATCGCGCTCTCGCTCCGCTGGATCCGGAACGAGATGAGCGAGGAGAAGGTCCCGCTGGTCGCGGTACTCGCCGCCGGCGTCTTCGCCCTCCAGGCCTTCAACATCCCCGTGACCATGGGCACGAGCGGGCACCTCGTCGGCGGCGCCCTCGTGGCGATCGTGCTCGGGTCGCCGTTCGCCGCCGTCTTCGTTCTCTCGCTCGTGCTGATCGTCCAGGGCGTCCTCTTCGGCGACGGCGGGATCACGACCATGGGCGCGAACATCGTGAACATGGGCGTCATCGGTGGCTTCGTCGGCTACTACGCCTACCATGGGCTCCTCTCGGTCACGAAGAACATGTTCGCCTCCGCCGCCGGCGCCGCGTGGCTCGCCTGCATCGTGCCGGCCCTCGCCGCCGCGCTCGAGCTCTGGGTCGCCGGCACCTTCCCGCTCGAGGCGGGCCTTGCCGGGATGGGGCTCTACCACGCCCTCATCGGGGTCGTCGAAGCCGGCATCACGGCCGTCGTGCTCGGGCTGATCGCGAACACCCGCCCGGACATACTGGAGCACGCCGAGGGGGTGCCGGCATGATCTCGAACCGCGCCCTGCTCGCCGGGGGNNCGACCCCGACGGGCTGGACAGCACGGCCCTCGTCACGCAGAGCCAGAAGGAATTGACCGGGGCCGCGAACCCCGGCGCCGAGCTCGACGAGGGGGCCCTCCCGGGCTCGTTTGAGTACAGCGCCCCGTTCCCCGACTACACGGTCGAGGGCGCGGACACATTCACGAACATCGGTCTTATCGTCGCCGGCACGCTCCTGGCCCTCGTCGTCGTGCTCGGGCTCGGACGGGGGCTCAAGGCCTTCAGCAGATCGCGATCCTCCTAATTTTTCTCATTCCCTCCCCGATCCAGTAGGGACACGCCATGCACCTCATCGAGACCGTCCACCTCTCCTTCGCCTACCGCGACAGTGTCCGTGCCCTCGATGACGTCAACTTCCTGGCGCCCCGGAACCTCCGGATCGCGGTTATCGGCCCGAACGGCGCGGGGAAGTCCACCCTCTTCAAGCACCTGAACGGGATCGCGCTCGCGCAGGAGGGGAAAGTACTGGTCCGCGGCGAGCCGATCACGAAGAAGAACCTCAAGGAGGTCCGGAAGTTCGTCGGCGTCGTCTTCCAGAACCCCGACGACCAGATCTTCGCGCCGACGGTCGAGCAGGACGTCGCCTTCGGCCCGACCAACCTGGGGCTCGACGAGGCGACCGTGATGCACCGTGTCGACGAGGCACTCGGGCTCCTCGGGATCGAGTACCTCCGTCACCGGGCCCCCCACCACCTCTCGGGCGGAGAGAAGAAGCGGGTCGCGATCGCCGGCGTGCTGGCCATGGAGCCCGAGGTGCTCGTGATGGACGAGCCGACGGCGGGCCTCGACCCGAGGGGGCGCGACGACCTGGTCGGGTTCGTGAACTCGCTCTCGTCCCGGTTCGGCATGACCGTGATCTTTTCGACCCACGACCTCGACCTCGTCACGGCCATGGCGGACTACATCTACGTGATGGACCAGGGCCGGATCCTCGCGCAGGGCACGGTCCAGGAGATCTTCGAGCAGGAGGAGATGCTCCGCAGGATCCGGCTCGACGTGCCCGTGATCCCGAAGCTCTGCCGCGCCCTCCGCCGCCGCGGGGCCCCCGTGCCGATCGCGTACACGGCCGAAGAGGCCGAAGAGGGGCTCGCGGCTGTTCTCTCCCTCCCCCGCCGGCCATGATCGAGGACCTCTTCGAGATAGAGCGGCTCGCGTACGGCGACAGCCCCGTGCACCGGCTCGACGCGCGGGTCAAGATCGTAATCGCGTTCGGCGCGATCATCGCGCTCGTGGCGTACCCGGTGCACGGCTCGGTCTATCTCTTCGCGGGGGTCATGGGCGCTCTCCTCGTCGCCCTCCTCCTCGCATCGAGGGTCCCGCTCCGGACCTTCCTGCTCCGCGTCGGGGCGATCCTTCCCTTCGGCCTCTCGATCCTCGTCTTCCAGGTGCTCTTCCCGCCGGTCGCTTTCGCGTCCCCGACCGTGCTGCTCGCCCTGCCGCTCGGGGTCGAGATCACGGCCGAGGCCCTGGCAAAGGCCGCGATGATCGGCGTCCGGTTCGTGCTCTGCATCGGGTTCATCGTCCTCCTTTCATCGACGACCCGGCTCCAGGACCTTTTGACCGGGGCGCGCCGGCTCGGCTTTCCGTCCGAGTTCACCCTGATCCTCGGGATGATGGCCCGGTACCTCTTCGTCTTCGGTCAAATGTTCGTCCGCGTAATGAACGCGCTCGCGACCCGCTGCTTCGACCCGCTGGACCGGTCCCTTCCCTACGGGTACCGGCTCCGGCAGACGGGCTACACGATCGGGACGATGTTCCTCCGGTCGTACGAGCAGGGCGAGCGGACGTACACGGCCATGCTCTGCCGGGGGTACGGCCGGGACGCCTACCTCTTCGTGCCGAAGAAGCCGCTCTCGCGCGGGGACTGGACGGTCCTCGCGGCGTGCATGGCCGTCGTCTGCGTGGGGCCGGTGGCCGTGTTCCTGTTCTCAACGCTCCCGGGCTGAAGGGTTCATATACCGGCCGTCCCCACCATCCTCCCCATGCAGCGGAGGGAGGGGTGATGCGGGGTCTCAAGGCCGGCTGGCTGACCGACCAGGGGCGGAAGAGGACGGCAAACGAGGACGCGGTCTTCGCGGAACCGGCGCGGCAGACCTTCGTCGTGGCCGACGGCCTGGGCGGGCTTCCCGGCGGGGAGGTTGCCAGCCGGATCGCGGCGCGCCGGATCGGCGACGCCCTCGTGCGGCTCGACCGCACGCCCCCGGTGGAGCAGGCGGTGCTGGCCGCCGTCCGCGACGCGAACCGTGCGATCCGGGAGAACGCGGCGAACAACCCGCGCCTCGCCGGCATGGGCACGACGGTCGTGCTGGCCCTCGGTCTCGACAACTCGTTCCTCGTGGGGCACGTCGGAGACAGTCGCGCCTACCTGC
>DAEF01000045.1:0-2760 GCA_002495225.1 Methanoregulaceae archaeon UBA288
TCTCATCGGGTGTCAAGTAATTATAAGATCCTACAGAAAGTATCTGTCATACCCCCGGACCGGGGGGGAACTCCGGTCCGCCGGCTGCCCGCCAGAGCTCCTTCTGGTCGAGCACGACGTCCAGGGGTAACCCGAACTTCTCGCACTGGCCCCGGAGGCACCCGGAGCGAACGTGGCCGGAGCGCTGAACGAGCCGGATGCCGGTGCCGTCGCGGGGGGTGACCGGACGGGGGCGGGCAGTGTGCTCGAGCCGGTTCCCCCGCAGAACCCCCACTGCGAGAGGTTCGTCCTCCCGGGGTCGACGTCGGCAAAGGCCTACCCGAGGGCCTCGAGGATCCGGGAGATCGGCTGCCTGATGGTCTAATCGAGCATCGTCTCCCCGTCGACCACCTTCGTTGCAAGGTCCGGCCTGCCCGGTGATCCGTCGAGGCGGCAATTATTACAGGCACGGGGCGAGCACGGGCCGGGCCATCCCGGGCGATCCGTGACGAACGCCCTTCCCGACGTCGTGGCGCCGTGCATCCCCGTGACAGGCGGCGAGCCCCCGGACGACGCCAGCCCGGCGCCGTGTCGTTCGTGCGGCCATGGTCGTGTTCAGGGATGATGCGACGGCGACGGCGACGACCCGGAGGATAACAACCGGGACGCGATGGTTGCAACAGCGACGACTGCGCGGCCGGAGCCCGGAGTACCTGCTCCTCGCTGGTAGAGATCCCCGTACGGGGCCGTTGCCGGTGGTGGAGTCTGCGAACACCCCGCGGGCAGGCCGTTTTTCCCGAAGAACCGAGGGAGATTGCCGGTCGGGCGCCAGTGTTCCCTGTGCAGGGAACCCTGTACCGGGCCCCGATCATGTCCTGTCGGAGGTCCATTCGCCAGATAATTCGCAGTTTATAAGAGACTATTTATAGCATGTCGCGGGATCAGCCTGTATGGCAAACAAGGACAGGCTCCATCTCAAGGCGAAGAAAACGGCTGTCGACACTCCCGCGGGGACTGGTCACGACTCGAAGAACGAGGCGAAGGTCGCCGGGGGGAAGGCCGTCAATGACGGAAAGGCCGGAGCCCACAAGGGCAGCTCGCATGCGAAGAGCAGCGGGCACCAGGCGACGTCCAAAAAACGATAGACGTGGCCGGAAGAGTGCGGACACCCCGAATGTATCACGCTCCGCTGTAGCGTCGCATCCTCTCGCTGGACACCCATCAAGGTGTGCGCCCCTGGATCGGCCTCCCCGGCAGGGTGCATCGCGTGCGTGCGGATGGATGCTCATTCGGATCGCAATACAAGAGAAATCCGGGTCCGGGTGTGACCTCGAGTCCTGGTGGGATTGAATATCTTTTCTCTCGACGCCCCGGGCGAAAGTGGAACCCCCTACAGACCGAGTCCCGGCAGTATCTGCGGTCGTCACTGGATGACTGAAACTGTCACGGCCCGCGTACACCGGCGGCGTTCGTCCGTGCACTCCCCATACAATCCGTTCTCGCTCAGAACCCCCACTGCGAGAGGTTCGTCCTCCCGGGGTCGACGTCGGCCCACTCCCACCCGNNGATCCGGGAGATCGGCTGCCTGATGGTCTAATCGAGCATCGTCTCCCAGTCGACCACGAACTCGGGCGGCACCTGGTCCGCGTACTCGAACGCGACCACGTCCGTCCTGGGGTACTTCCCCGTGACGTTCTTGATGTAGACGCGCTTCGGCTTCGAGGCGCGGATGCTGGCGTCGTCGTTCTCGCGCGAGGAGAGCGGCTCTCCGATCCCGCCCGGGACCCCGACCCCGTCGAGCGAAGATCAAAAAGAGACGTGCGAGAAGCCTCCCGTCGCGGGGGCCCGCAGACCCGTGTGGATCCCCTTCGAAAGCACCCTCTCTCCGGGCGATCCTCTCCGTCAGGTCTGCCTGCAGGCCGCCAGATATCTTGAGCAGGGATCGTTTCGGTATCGAACCGGGATTCCGGGTCGAAGGATTGTCTCAGGAGTTCAGGGAGATCTCGCCGGCAGGGAGAGGATAGGCGCAGAGTTTCCGGTCGTGGGCGTCCCGCATCACCGCGTCGATCTTTCGTGAGACCTCCGCCGTGTACCAGGCTTCTCCACACTCTTCGCAGACGTACGCCGGCACGTCCCTGATCACGACGACCTCTTCGCCCGCCCGTGCGATGAACTCCGTGGTCCCCTCCCGGATCGTGCCCTTACAGAGACTGCAGCGGTCGGGTATCATGCGGTTTCTCTCCGTCGACGGGACTCGACCCACCGTTCGTCATCGGGGAGATAGACCGTGACGACCCGGACGTGGTCGGCGCAAAGTGCGACTACTACATGGTACGCGACCTGATTAATAAACCCGAGGATGAGAGCGGACGGACAGGGCTCGTCGTCGGGATATGTCTCGATGACCTCGCCGAAGGCGACGACAGCGAGCAGGTCATCGGTCGAGACGTTTCGTTCGAACATACGCAGCCGTGCGTGATGGGAGATCAGGACTGCATCGATGGCGACCAGATCGGTTCGTCTCGTATACTCCGTCATCACGTCATCCCCATCAGAAATTCTTCCTCGATGGCTTCTCCCCGGGGTCCCCGGAGGGATTCCCCTCAGAACCCCCACTGCGAGAGGTTCGTCCGCTCGGGGTCGACGTCGGCCCACTCCCACCCGAGGGCCTCGATGATCCGCGAGATCGGCTGTTTTATGGTCTTGTCGAGCATCGTCTCCCAGTCGACCACGAACTCGGGCGGCACCTGGTCCGCGTACTCGAACGCGACCACGTCCGTC
>DAEF01000045.1:2786-3354 GCA_002495225.1 Methanoregulaceae archaeon UBA288
TCGTTCGCGTACTTCGCGCCGCGGATGTGGGCGTCGGCCGTGCCGTAGGCGTCGAGGGCCTTCCCGATCCCGCCGGGGATGCCGACCGTGTCGAGCGAGAACGCGCCGGCCCGGTACTTCGTGATGATCTCCGCGAGGTAGTCCTTGACCGCGTCGTACCCGTCGCCGCGGAGGATCATCTCCATCACGCGCATCTGGACCTCTTTCGTGATCGCGGGCGAGTCCGAGCGGCGGAGCTCGAACCCGACCACGTCGATCTCGTCCACGTCCTCGCCCTCTTTCCAGACGAGGTGGCCCGCGTACCGCTTCTTCCTGCCGGCCTGGAAGAACCGCCGGTAGATCTTCTCGAACTTGATCGAGAAGTAGTGGTGGTCCGCGTTCAGCGTCTCCTTCGCGAACTCGCCGTAGGACGCGTTCAGGGCCGCCTCGACGGCGCGGGCGGCTCCGATGGTCGCGTCCCGGTCCATGGGCGGCATCCCGATCATGCACGAGTCCGTGTCGCCGTACAGGACGCGGTACCCGAGCGACTCGATCACCTGCCGCGTGTGCTCGATGATCGCCCGGCCCA
>DAEF01000014.1 GCA_002495225.1 Methanoregulaceae archaeon UBA288
AGGCGCCGTCGACGTGAAGCCCTTCGAGGTCCTGGACATCTTCGCCAGCGGGGAGAGGGTCGTCGTGGAGGGGAGGAACAGGGGCACCGCCCGGGCGACGGGGCGCGAGTTCGAACACGACTGGGTGATGCTCTTCACGGTCCGGGCCGGGAAGATCACGCGGTGCTATCATTACTACGACTCGGCGGACCTCGTGCCCGCGCTCCGGCGCCCGTGAGAGGAGCTGCTCTCGCTCTCGCGGCTGTCACGCCAGCCGATCACCCTGGATGAGGTCGAGACGTATCTCCGGCTCCGGGACGTGCTCTCGGACCTCCTCCGGGAACCGGGAGGTCACCGTGTCGGGGTCGACGTGAAGCCCCTTCCGTACCGACGCTGGGATGCTGCGGCACGTGGGCCAGCACCCGCTCTCGAGCGCTCTCGCGTTCACGCGAGACTGCGATCCTGCCCGCATTGAGGTCGCGGGTCGACGATAGATGGTCGGCACCGTTGAGGACTGCGGTGCCGGCTCTCCGGCCGAGTTTGCGTTCCGCGTCCTCGACACCTGCGCCCGGTTTCAGGATCCGCGTCGGTGCGGGGGCGTGGTGACCGGCCTTCCTGCTCGCCCTGCGGATCGTCGAACGGCGCGGGGGACGCTGATGGGCCGAGCGAGAGGTCGATCGCGGCGTCTCCTTCCACGTTCCGCTCGGGCCGGGCAGGACGCCTGAATCCGCCGTCGGGCTCAGATCTGCGGGCTATCGGTCTTTTGCCCCCCTGTCTCCGGCCCGGATCGCTCAAGATCAAGCATTGCATCCGTAAACGCAACACGAAATCTGCGTGGGCCGCCCTCATGGCGCTCCCCCGACGTGGAGGTCCCCACATCGCATGCTGAAGATACGGTGAGTACCGGCTCGTCACACGGTCTCGGTGGGCCTCGCCCGGGGAGAAGAGATCCGGCGCGACGGAAGTCTCGACCCTTGCGTCGCCGAGAGAAAAAAAATCAGGTGGCCTGGAGCGAGGGTCCGCCCTGGCCCCCGCCTTCGAGCGCCTGCTTGACCTGGTCCTGGAGCGTCTCGAACCGGCCCTGGAGCATCTGCTCCTGCCGCTCGAGCTGCTTGACGCGGAGCTCGAGCGTCTCGACCTTCTCCTTGAGCGAGGCCGAGACGGCCTCCTTCGGCTTCTGCATCATCACGGTGCCGACCGACTGGAAGACCGTCGCGTCCGCGGAGAGGTCGGCGAGCTCCTCGTCGGCCCGGCGGGTCTCGCGGATCTCGATCTCGTACTGCGCCTTCTGCGAGAGGACTGTTTGGAGCTGCTGCTGGACCTGCTGCAGCTGCTGGATCTGGTTCTGTACTTTGGGGGACATCGAACTCATGGTATGACCTCGCTCACCGCGGTGACGGGTAGTATGCCTATCGGGTTGGGAACCCGCGCATATAAACGTGCGGATGGGTCAGAGGTCGGCCACGTCCGCGTACCACGCCTCGACCATGTGGTCCGGGTGGTACCGGGTCTTGGCCTCGCGGAGGCCCGGGACGCCCATGTCGGACTCGCGGTTGATGTAGGGGGCGGTGTCCCGGAGCCGGATGGCCGTCTCCTGGTTGATCGCCTTGTAGATCCCCTCGCAGTCGGGCAGCCCCTTCTCGAAGTGGACGAGCGCGGTCTGGGCGTTCAGCCGCTCGAAGACCGTCATCGCCGCGACGTCGCCCTCGACCCGGACGGCGAGCCCCGCGAGGCCGAGCTCGGCGAAGTGAGCGATCGCGAACCGGACCGCCTCCCGTTCGGCCGCGAGGACCGGGTCGGAGTCGCAGTCCTTCCAGAGGCACCACCGGGTCAAAAAGACCCGGACGTCCTCGATGTTCGCGGGCCCGATCGGCTCGACCAGGCTCGGGCAGTTCCGATGGAACCGGTTGATCTGGCGCCGGATGGTCAGGTAGCCCCTGCCGGGGAGGTCCGCCAGGTCCGAGGAGCGGTAGACGTACTCGAAGAGGTCGCGAGACGGGTGGAGCACGAACCCTGGCCGGAGGGCCGCGATCCGGGCGCGGGCCCCGGGCTCGAGGACGAAGAACTGCCCGCCGGGGGACTCGGCGCGGGCGAGTGCGAAGAGCTCCTCGAGGAGCCCCGGGTCGTCCGGGCCGATCGGGGCACGGAACCGGACCTGTCCATCGATCGCGGAGTAGATCAGCAGGCTGCCGTGGACGAAGGCCCGGTGGTAGTGGGCGTAGTGGTTCCAGCAGACGATGTTCGTGAAGGTGTTGTCCGAGTGGACCTGCGGGTAGTGGTCGTACTGGCGGCGGAAGAGCTCCCCGTCGGCGAGGGTGACCGGCGAGAAGTCGTCCATGGTCAGCACGGCTCACGCCTCCCCGTCGAGGCGCATGGCCACGTGCCCCGCGAGGGCGGCGAAGCCGGCCCGCTCCCAGAACGCGACCGAGCCCGGCTCGGCGACGACCCCGACCCAGAGGACCCCGTCGGCGCGGCAGCGCTCGAGGAGGGCCGCGACGATCCGCCGCCCGACCCCCCGTCCGCGGTACGCCGGCTCCACGATCACGTCCTGCACGTACGCGTCCGAGGCCCCGTCCGAGATGACGCGCCCCATGCCGACGGTCTCGCCGGTCGCGGAATCGACGGCGACCGCGACCGCGTACGAGCCCGCGATCATCGGCAATACGTGGGACGGGTCGTAGTGCTCGCGCCACCACCCGCCCGCCTCGTAGAGCCGGACGATCGGCTCCACGGGGTAGTCGCGGACCACCCTGACCTCCACCTGCCCCGTCATCACCGTGCGTCCCGGGGGCCGCCCCGGGGCCCCTCTCCCGGAGGGAGCGTCAGTCCTTCATGTCGTTGACCCGGATCAGGTGGTACCCGAACTGGGTCTTCACGGGGCCGACGACCTCGCCCTTCTTCGCGCCGAACGCGGCCTTCTCGAACTCGGGGACCATCTGGCCCTTGCGGAACCAGCCGAGGTCGCCGCAGTTCCGGCCCGAGGGGCAGTCCGAGTGCTTCTTGGCGAGCTCGCCGAAGTCCTCGCCCGCCGCGATCCGCGCCCTGAGCGCCTGCGCTTCCTGCTCGGTCTTGACCAGTATGTGCGAGGCCGATACCTGCCGTGGCATACCATCTTACGGGGCGGGATCGTATAAAAAATGGTCCGAGGGCCCGGCCCCGGGGCGGTGATCCATGGAGTTCGGGGCCCTCTTCTACCAGGTGCTGACCCTCTTTCTGCTGATCCTGGTCGGCTGGGGAGTCCGCCGCGCCGGGCTCTTCACGGACGAGGTGACCGCGGGCGTCTCGCGCTTCCTGGTCAACGTCGCCCTGCCCGCGCTGGTCATCGACTCCATGCAGATCCCGTTCGACCCGGCCCTCGCCCGCGAGGGTGCCGAGCTCGCCCTTGCCGCCGGCGCCTACTACGCGGGCGTGGTCCTCTTCGCGCTCGTCTTCCCCCGCCTGGTCCGGGCCCGGCCGGACGAGCGCGCGGTCTTCTCGTTCCTCGTGGTCTTCGCGAACACGGGGTTCATGGGCTACCCCGTGGTGCACGCGATCTGGGGCGAGGAGGCCGTCTTTTTGGCCGCGATCTACAACCTCCTCTTCTCGCTCCTCGTCTTCACGGTCGGCGTCCTGATCCTGACCGGGTCGAAGGCCGGCTGGAGGAGCGTCAGCCCGCGCGTGCTGCTCTCGCCCGGGATCGTCTCGGTGGGGGTCGGCCTCGCGCTCTTCTTCCTCTCGGTGGACCTGCCCGAGGTGATCGGGGGGCCGATCGCGATGCTCGGCGACCTGACGACCCCGCTCTCGATGATCGTGATCGGCGCACTCCTCGCCCGCCTCGACCCCCGGACGATCTTCGGCAACCCCCGGGTCTACGTCTACGCGGGCGTCCGGCTGTTCCTGCTGCCGCTCGCGACCCTTGTGCTGCTGACGCCGTTCGTGACCGACCCGCTTGTCCTCGGGGTCTGCGTGGTCCTCGCGGCCATGCCGGGGGCGACGAACGCGGCCCTCTTCGCCGAGGAGTACGGCGTGAACCCCGAGCTCGCCTCGCAGTCGGTCTTCATCACGACCCTCTTCTGCATCGTGACGATCCCCTGGATCGCGGGCCTGGTGGCCTGAGGGCGAAGGGCCCCGGCGATGCGATTCTGTAGGATCTTATAATTACTTG
>DAEF01000147.1 GCA_002495225.1 Methanoregulaceae archaeon UBA288
TCGTCGGCCCGGAACAACGTCAATGACGGCGTATATGTATACGGTTCAAACAACGTCCGCATCACCGGCGTGACCACCACGGGGAACACCATGAGCGGTATCGCCCTTGCCGGTTCGAGTTCGGGCCGGATCACCGGCGCCCTCGTCTCGGGGTGCCATGTTACGGCCAACGGGAAGGCGGGCATATACATGAGCCGCGCCGAGGCCAACACGGTGGTCAACAACCGGGTGGAGAACACCCGGAACGTGCTGTTCGAGGGCGCGGAGGTCGGGGCGAATACCTGGAACACGGCGAAGACGGCCGGCACGAACATCGTCGGCGGACCGTACCTCGGCGGCAACTGGTGGTCCGGGTTCTCCGAGACGGCCTCCGACGGGAACGGTGACGGGATCGCCGACGTGGCGTATGCGATCGGTGCGGGCAACAGCGACGCCCTCCCCCTCGTCTCGCCGGGTAACGTGATCTATTCAGGCATGAAGATTACCGTACCGGGGACGTATTACCTCGACCAGGACATCCAGGACGAGGGACATCCCATCATCGTCGAGATCCGGTGCTCGAACGTCGTGGTTCAGGGGAACGGCCACCGGATCTATGGCAGCGGCACGGCGGGATGATGCGGGATCTTCGTCAATGGCCAGGACGGTGCAATCACGGGCGTGACCATCCGTGATCTCACAGTCTCGTACTGCTATTACGGCATTTACCTGTTGAACGCCGATGCGGGGCGGGTCGAACGCTGCCGGGTCGACGACACCCCGTCGAACGGCATGGGCATGATTCTCGCTCAGGGAAGCGATGGCAACTTGATCACCGGTAACAGGATCCTCGCCGCCTCCTCGGCCGGACCCGCCACGAACGGGATCGTGATCAGCTCGTCGTCGCAGAACATCGTCACCAACAACGAGTTCAACAATCCCGTCAACGCGCTCTTCGGCGGCACGGTCGGATCGAACGCTTGGAGCAGCGCCAAGACCGCCGGGGACAACATCGTCGGCGGCCCGTACCTCGGCGGCAACTACTGGGCCGAGCCCGACGGCACCGGCTGGTCGCAGACGGTGGCTGACGCCAACAGCGACGGCATCGGCGACGGGGCGTACTCCCTTGCTACCGGAAACACCGATTTCCTGCCGCTTGTCTCCAGACCCGTGGCCGACTTCACCGCGACGCCGACGTCCGGATCCGCGCCGCTCACGGTCCTGTTCTCGGACCGCTCGACCGGGTCACCGACATCATGGTTCTGGTCCTTCGGCGACGGGTCTACCTCATCCCTGCGGAACCCGGGCCATACGTACACCGTTGCTGGAACGTATTCGGTCTCGCTGACGGTCTGGAACGCCGCCGGCCAGTCGAATACGAAGACATTTTCCGGCCTGATCACGGCCACCCCGCCACCCCCCAGGCCCACGTCCATCAACATCAACTACGGGGTGCGGGGGTTCCCCGTCGCGATCGCGAACCTCGCCGGCACGAATTTCGCTTCAGGGGCGACGGTCAAACTCGCCCGCTCCGGGTATTCGGACCTCTACGCCACGAACGTTGACGTGGTCTCGTCAACGATGATCACCTGCCGGTTCGCGGTTCCGTCGACGGCGGCGACGGGGCCCTGGAACGTGGTCGTGACCAACCCTGACGGTCAGAGCGGGGCGCTGCCTGGCGGGTTCACAATTTATCAGAGCATCGCTCTCGGTGACGCGGTTGATGCGCCGCAGCTCGCGTGGAACACGTATGGCAGCGCCTCGTGGATGGGCAGCGGCGCGGTCACGCACGACGGCGTGGACGCAGCCCGGTCGGGAGCCGTCGGGCACTCCGCGAGTTCGTCCCTCTCGACCACGGTTGCGGGCCCGGCAACCGTATCGTTCTGGTGGAAGGTCTCCTCGGAGAGCACCTATGACCGACTCGCGTTCGCTGTCGACGGATCGCAGACCCGGGTGATATCGGGAGAGGTCGGCTGGAGGCAGGAGAGCGTCGCGCTGGAATCCGGTATCCATAACCTGGCATGGACCTATGCAAAAGACGGGTCCGTAACAGCGGGCAGCGATGCAGGCTGGCTGGACCAGGTGACCGTGACCGCCCCCCCCATCGCCGGGTTCACGGCCTCGCCGACATCCGGCCTTACGCCGCTCTCGGTCCAGTTCATGGACGCCTCGACGGGGTTTCCGACGTCGTGGTCATGGTCCTTCGGGGACGGCGCCACCTCGACGCTGCGGAACCCGACGCACACCTATGCCGCCGTCGGCACCTACACAGTCATGCTGACTGTCTGGAACGCTGCCGGTCTGTCGGATTCGGAGATCAAGACCAATTTTATCAACTGCATCATAGAGCCCATACCCACATCGATCACCCCCAATGCCGGCAATCAAGGCACCACGGTTGCAATAACAAACCTCGCCGGGACCGGCTTCCGGACAGGAGCGACGGTCAAACTTGCCCGCTCCGGGTATTCGGACCTCTACGCCACGAACGTCATCGTTGTCTCGCCGACGAAGATCACCTGCCAGTTCGCGGTTCCGTCGACGGCGGCGACGGGGCCCTGGAACGTGGTCGTGACCAACCCCGACGGACAGAGCGGGCCGCTATCAAACGGGTTTACGGTAACCCCCTGGTCTGTGACCCTCTCGACCGGAACCTTCCAGGTGCCGAATGTGGGGGGGACCGTGTCGGTCCCGATCGTGCTCAGTTCGGCTCCCGGCGGGCTGTCCGGCTACCGTTTCATCGTGAGCCTCAGCGATCCGTCAGTAAGCACAATCACGGCGGTTACGTTCCCCGATTGGGCGGGACTGAAATCCTCGTCGCCTCTCCCGTCCGGGCAGGTCGTCCTGCAGGGTGTGGACCTGTTGCAGCAGGTCCCGGTGGGCGGAACGAATGTGATCCTCGCCACCCTCACGATGGGGGGTACGGCGACGGGGAGTACTGGCATCGTGATCACCCTGGATCCCAGCATGGGCATCCAGGATCGCAACGGAGATGTCTATCCGATCTCCGCGTCAACAGGCATTCTGACGGTCTTGTCGCGACCGGTTCTCCCAGTCCCGCCCTCCGCGCTGGTCCCAACGGACACGAACGGGGACGAGCTGTTTGACGATGTGAACGGCAACCAGCGTGGTGACTTTGCCGATATCGTCCTCTACTTCAACCAGATGGACTGGATCGCGGCGAACGAGCCGATGGCGCTCTTCGACTACAACAAGAACGGGCGGATCGACTTCGCCGATGTGGTCTGGCTCTTCAACAACCTCTGAATCCATTTTTTCATGATCGCATGGAGGTGGATCCGCGACCACAAGAGGAGTAACGAATAATGCCGACTCTGGGAACTCAGATGCCCTAGACTATCACCGTCCTTTTCGCCATCCCTCGAAAGGGAAACAGACGGTTTCAACCGGGATTTCAGGACCGGCGCGGCGTTGGCCGCGACGATCATCGGACTGTATCGTCATCCGGAATATCAGAGAGTTTTATAATCCAGGATTCAAACAGAGTCCAGAGTCATCATGGGGTGCATACCTTCGCCGGCACGGCCGGGCTACAGGCCCTGGTGTGCCGCGCGGAACGGACGCGTCGTCGGTCTCCTCGTCCTGGTGATCCTGATTGCCGGGACTGTAGGAATCTCCGGGGCCATCCCGGTCGATACCGCAAGCGCCGTGACGACCGTCTCCGCCCCATCGACACGGGTAACGGAAATACCGACAGTTCCGCCACCACCTCCCGCGGGCCCGCCGGTCTTGTCGCTCGATCCGCCGCAGGTCAGTGGAAACACGGTGAGCATCGGCGGCCTAGTCCAGCCCGGCGGCCGGCGCATTACGATCGACCAGGTCGTCTGGAACTGGGGCGACGGGATCAGTGATATCCAGAACTCGCTGCCCGCGACCCACACCTACTCGGCAGGCGGCCCGTACGTGGTCAGGGTCGAGGCCCGACAGAGCGACGCCCAGGTGACGTCGGCCAGCCTCGCGGTCAGCATCCCGACGCAAACGCCGACTCACGCCCCCACCCGGCTCGGCGCAGTCGTCGCCTATTCGGCCGATGCATACGAAGGGACGGCGGTTGTCACCTACGACGGAGCGAGCGATGAGTACGGCTGTTACACCGTGTACCGCTACCCGGGCGGGCGCGGATGGTACCGGCACCAGTCGGACAGCAGCACGCGCCGGGAATCCCGGAGCTACATCGAGGATCCGTCCATGCCAATCGTGGGTACCGTCGATCCCTCCGTATCGCTGCCCGTCGAGGCCCGCCACGTCTACCCGCCGTTCACGTACGGTATCGGCGACATCGTCGGCGAGGCGGCAACCGGGTCGTTCCGGGTGGTCACGCGGGTCGAGGAAGGGAACCCGTCCTACTACTCGCCGGGGAGCTACGTGCACAAGATGGTCTGGAAGGACGACCAGGGGCAGTGGCGAACCTACGATGAGGGGTCGGGGGAGACCTACGACACCCAGGCGGACTTCGAGGCACGCTATCCCGCGAAGCAGGCACACGTCGAGCTCGGAACCGTGATCGGCGGCGGGCCGACTCCCCCACCATCTCCCTCGACACCCCCGAGCACGACGCCGACGACCACAACGACGAGGATTACGACGACAACCACGATGCCCACCCCGCCTCCCGTGTCGTCGCCCATGGCCTTGCAACCGACGCCGATCGTCATCGTCGTCGAGCGAACGGCCGATATCGACCCGGGCATGACGCCCTACAGTGGCCTGACGGCGCCGCCGACAACCCCGGAGCCGCAGTCTGCGGCCCCTGCATCTCGGTCCTCTTCCGCTTCAGCCATCACCGGGAGTGCGATCACGGCCCCTGCCGCGACCACAGCTGTCGCAGCCCAGCGGACCACCTATGCCTCCGCGGTCGCGACGACGTCAGCGCCGGCTGATGGCGGGTTCCCGGTCCTCCTCGCGATGGGGGCGCTGTTGGCCGTCTTTGTTCTCGTTGTCGGCGGCATCGCCTACCGTTCGTATCTGTCACGGGATGATGACCCGGTCGAATTCATGGCCCGGTCCGGCCCTGTGAAGCCCGCTCCCGCGGGCATTCCCCCGACCCCGGTGGAAGATGTGACGGCGCAGGCGCCGTGGGACGGGTACAGCCCTCTCGCCTCGGACTCGTACGACCTCCTCGCCCGACTCAGGCGGTACGAGGACGCAGTCCGCCTGACCGGCTCCGGCAGGGGCGTGCCGCTCGCCGACCGGCTCGACCTGACCCTCGTCCCCACGCTTCCCATACCGGCCACGGTCAGGGAGCTCGGCGCGAACATCGGGTGCCGGGTCATCTCCGTCGATCACCTCGGCAGCGCTGTCTGCCTCCGCGACCAGGGGACGGCTGCAGAGCGGCTCGACGTCCTGAAGGTCGAGGAGATCCTCGGGCTCATCGAGGAACGGTACGAACAGCGGTGGGTGCAGAAAGAGCGCGACGCAGACTGAACGGGATCGATCCGGGCTCCGGTCCAATCGCCCGGGCCTCATCCATCCCTCTCGAAAACGGCGAACCTCGTCTCGTCTTTCCTCTTTCGCGGCCAGCAGGCCGCTTTCGGTCGTCACCCCCGGCAGCGTGTATCGACGTCGCCGCCGTCGTCGCCCGGCTCGTTGTCCTCTCTGGACCCATCCTTTCCGGTGATCCGGCCTCCCGTTCACTTTCACACCGCAATCATCGCCCCTCATATCGTCCCCCAGCGAGGATCTGATCGTCCGCCGCCCCCACCACGACGGCGGCACCACATCGGAGGTGTTGATGGTAGTCACAACCGGACGCGGCCCCTCACCGCATTCCAGGTACCAGCATTGCGGTCGGACGGGCCTTTTCAGTTCCACTGGAAACCAAAGGGTCATCCTGAGGGTCGCCAGCGCCTCGAGGGGTGCGGTATGAGCTCCCGTGCCGGGCTCCCGGCCGTCCACAGGCGCTGGCGGCGCTCCCGCAGGGCGCTCGAGACCCGGGACCAGCCGGCGACGACTGACATCATGGACCCGCTCTCGGATGCGCCGGCGCCGGTCATCTCCGGGGCCGTTCGTCTTTACCGCTGGTCCGATCGGCAGCGCACCGGCCGTCGATGCGGTGCCGGGAGGGGTATTGGCCGTGGCCCCGGCCCGCGTCGTCACCCGATCAGGCGGCGGACGAACGGACGATCGACCGTGATCGCGTCGGCCGGGCAGAGCTCCTGGCAGCAGAAGCACCGGATGCAGTCGGCGTGCCGGATCCGCGGGACGCCGTCCGTGACCTCGATCGCGCCCGGAGGACAGTTCTCGGCGCAGGCTCCGCACCGGCGGCACCGCCCCGGATCGATTCGGGGGCGGACCGAGAAGAGACGGTTGACGGCCGCGAGGATCGGGGCCGGGACGCGCGCGATGGCGTGGGCCGCCGGGCGTTTGAAGCCGGGCGGCCGGGCCTCGTCGACGGGGACCCCCAGGAGCTCGAGGTCGGTCGCGGTGCCCGGGCCGATGCCGCGTTCGGCCGCCTCGGCGATCGTCGGCACCTCCAGGGGGTCGAGGCCCATCAGCAGGGCCTCGACATAGTCGAGATCGGGCGCGTGCGGGGCCGCGAGCAGCAGCCCGACCTCGCGCGGCGTGCCGTTCGAGGGGCCGTTCCCCTCCATCCCGACAACGGCGTCCATGACCGAGAGGACGGGCGGCCGGGCCGCGTAGAGGTCGAGCAGAAGCCCGGCGAACCGGCGCGGGTCCTGGCCGGTGCTCAGGTGGTACTCGGCCTTCGCCACGCCGGGGATGTAGCCGAAGCAGTTCTTGACCGCGCCCGTCACGAGGGTGAGCTGGTGGGTCTTGAACTTCGAGAGCGAGACGATCGCGTCCGCGTCGGCGACCGCGCCGGCCACGCGGAACCGCCTGTAGACCCGGCCCGACGGCGACGGGAGCTCGGCGATCGGCTCGTCGAAGAAGACGGGCTCGACCCCGCACTCCTCGAGGACGGGCGCGAGGCCCGTGCGGCGGAGGAGGGCCGCGTAGTTCGCGGGGGTGTTCCTCCCGCCGGGCGAGTCGCCGAGGACGGGCTCGCCGCCGGCGTCCTGCACGGAGCGGAGCGCGGCCCGGACCACGGCGGGGTGGGTCGTGACCGCCCGTGCGGGCTCGCGGCTCGCGAGCAGGTTCGGCTTGACCAGCACCCGGTCGCCGGGCCTGACGAACGCGGTCATCCCGCCGAGGGGCGCGAGGACGGCCGCGAGGGCCGCTTCGACCCGGCCGGGGTCGTAGTCGGGGCAGCGCGCGATCGAGACCTGCCGGCTCACGTGCACCGCCGCACGGCCGAGAGGTCGGGGCGGACCTCGAGCCGGCAGACGCCGTCCATGAAGACCCGGACCGTGCCGCCGCTTTCGGAGATGATCACCGAGACGACCGGGAGGAGGCGCGTGACCGCGGCCGCGGCCCGGTGCCGGCCCCCGAGGCCGCTCGGAAGCGAGACCGATTTCGAGTCCACGTCGAGGTACCGCCCGGCCGCGAGGACCGCGCCCGAGGCGTCGATCACGAACATCCCGTCGAGCTGGGCGAACTCTTTCACCGACTCCCAGTTCGCGCGGTCCATGATCGTCGTGATCTCGGGGGGGTGGCCGAGGTACGGGTTCAACACCAGCTGGTGCGAGATCGAGAGGATGGCGTCCCCGTCGCCGATGATGAAGGCCGTCCCGAGGGGCTTGCCCTCGCGCCCCTCGCGCCCGATCTCGAGGGCGAGCCGGAGCGCGGAGGCCATCACCCGCCGCGGGACGACCGCCTCGAACTGCTCCAGGTCGAAGCGGGACCGGACCTCGTCGAGCCGGAGGGCGACCAGCCCGTCGAGGAAGACCCCGACCACGACCCCGGTCTCGTCCGACGAGAGCGTGAGCGGGCCCGCGGCGGTCCCGAGCCGGTCGAGGAGGATGGCGCGGAGCTCGCCCGCGGTCTCCGGGGCCGTGGCGGCGGGCCCGACGTTCGCGGCGGAGAAGACCGGGACCGGGGGGTCGCAGGCGTCCGCGTCCACGAACGAGATCACGGCGCACGCCCCGAGGTCCTGGGCCAGCCGGAGGCCCGCCTGGAGCATCAGCTCGTCGCGGCTCATAGGAACTGCCGGACCAGGGCCGGGATCTCGGACGGCCGCGACGCGACCGCGACGCCCATGGCCTCGAGCGCCCGGATCTTGGAGCGGGCGTCGCCCTCCCCGCCCTCGACGATCGCGCCCGCGTGGCCCATCCGCTTGTCCGGCGGGGCCGAGACGCCCGCGACGTACGCGACGACCGGGAGCGAGGTCGAGGCCGCCCCCTCCTGCTCGAGGGCGCCGCCGACCTCGCCGACGAGGACCACGGCCTTCGTGGCCGGGTCGGCTTCGAACCGGGCGAAGACGTCCGTGAAGGTCGAGCCGATGACCGGGTCGCCCCCGATCCCGACCACGGTCGACTGCCCGATCCCGGCCCGGGTCAGCTCGTCCACGATCTCGTACGTGAGCGTGCCCGAGCGCGAGACGACCCCGACTGGCCCGGGGATCGCGAGCTGGGCCGGCATGATCCCGAGCTTGGCCCCGCCCGGCGAGAGGAGGCCCGGGCAGTTCGGGCCGATCACGGTCGTGCCGCAGAGCCGGGCGTACCCCAGGGCCTTCATGGTGTCGTGCACGGGGATGTGCTCGGTGATCGCGACCGCGAGCTCGAGGCCGTTTGCGGCCGACTCCATGATCGAGTCGCCCGCGGCCGAGGCCGGGACGAAGATCACGGAGGCGGTCGCGTCGTGCTCCTTCAGCGCGGCCCGGACGCTGTCGTAGACCGGGACGCCCGCGGCCTCCTGGCCGCCCTTGCCCGGGGTGACGCCCGCGACCACGCCGACGCCGCCGACCTGGCGGGCGTACTCGTTCATGAGCCGGATGTGGAAGAGCCCCTGCCGTCCCGTGGCGCCGGCCACGATCACGCCGGTCTCCCGGTCGGCGAGGATCATGGCCGGGCCTCCGCCGCGGCCGAGACGGCCGCGTCCATGGAGCCGTACATCTCGTACCCGTGCTCTTCGAGGAGGGCGCAGCCCTCCGCCTCGTTCGTGCCGGCCATCCGGACGATGATTCGCTGGGTGACGCCGGCGTCGACGATCCCCTGCGCGACCTCGTCGCAGCGGGTGATCCCGCCGAGCAGGTTCACGATGA
>DAEF01000131.1 GCA_002495225.1 Methanoregulaceae archaeon UBA288
ATGCCTATCCCGGCCCCGCAAAGGACCGGGCGAGCGATATCTGCAATACGTGCATTGGCATCATCAAGCAGAAGTTGATCGAACTGGCTCTTTCCACCGGTTCACCATTCCTGCTCTTCGCGTTCTCGCCGGGCCAGACGGATGCCCCGTTCATCGCGCCTACGCGGCCGTTTTTGGCCTGGATGAGGGGACTCTTCGATGGGAACCTGAAGGCCATGGGAGTGAGCGGGCGGGACGCGTACCTGCTGGACGCGGCCCTTGTCGAGCCGGGCTCTCCTGACCCCCGGCTCACGATCATCCATCCGTACCTCGCCTGGGGGTATGATAAACCGGCGTTCAAAAGGGCGTGCATCGGGCTGGGCTGGACGGAACCGGGGATCATTGATCGCAACTCCTCGAACTGCCTGCTGAACGCGTTCGCGATCCGGAACCACCTGGATAAGTACCACATTCATCCCTATGCCCACGACCTGGCGGCCCTCGTCCGGCAGGGATACATGGGCCGGGACGACGCGCTCGAGGCGTTGAACGGCAGGTTATCCGGGTCGTCGATCGAGGACGTGCGGCGGCACCTCAATATCCACTGACATCCTGAAGAAACGGCTATCCTGGGCTCTGCACCGGTCCGCCCCCGTGCTACTACCGAACCGGAATGGCCGTTCGGGATAGATCCTCGGGAATGATAACGATGGGGTGCGCCGGTTTTCGTCCATGGTCGTCTGGACGGTACCGGTATACCCGGGCCGCCGGCGAATTCCGGGCGGCGCGATGGCTGCAGGTCGAGGAGTTGCAGGGGCCAGGGTCCTGGGAGATCGACCGACAGGGCTATTGCCGGCGAAATCGATCTCGGGCGCATGCCAACATGCAGCGACTGCGCGAACTATACTCCGAAGGGAAACGACTCGGGCGAGTGCCGGATGGCCGGGCCGGTGCCGGCGGACCGTGACGCGGCCCGGTGCCCCGTGCGGCTCTTCGTGCCGAGGCCGGCGCGATAACGCCCCGCCTGCCCCGGCGCCCTAGCGGCGGCGCAGAACCGGCATTGGCCTTTCAGGGGTTCCCGGTGCCGGCCGCACTCGTCGCGCAAGAGTGTCACCATCGCGACCGTCCGGTCGGTCCTGGGCGACTACGCCGTCTCGGCCGCTGCCGACGTCTTCATGGTGCGCGCGAACGACGGCGGCCCGCGCCCGGACGTCCTCGCGCTCCGCGGGGCCTGGCTCGTGGTGGCTGTCGAGTCCGATCGGGGCCACCGGCTCAACGAGGCCTTCGTCAAGCAGATGACCGGCGGCGACCCGTGGACCGGCCGGAACCTGTACAGCCCGACCATGGAGACGTTCGTCCCGGGCCACCCCGCGATCCTGGTCACGAACCCGCTGCCGTCCGTGACCGGGCTCCAAGACGCGATCTGGCGGCGGCTCCAGTTCTGGCCGTTCGGGGTGACCATCCCGCCGGACGAGCGGATCGCGGAGTACGACCGGGTGCTGCTCGACGAGGGGCCGGGGATCCTGAACTGGATGCTCGAGGGGCTCCGGCAGTACCGCGCGCAGGGCGATCGTATCTCCGTCCCGTCGCCGGTGACGGCCGCGACGGACCGCCACCGGTTCGAGATGGACGTGCTCGGGCCGTTCCTGCAGGAGGAGTGCGTCCGGGACTCGGGGGGGGGGTGGACCGCACCGGCCTCTACGACCGGTACACGGTCTACTGCGAGGAGACGGGGGACGAGCAGCTCTCGCGGTCGGCGTTCGGAAAGGCGCTCCGGGAGCGGGGCGTCACGAACGGCCCGAAGCAGCAGGGGCGACGGACCTGGCGGGGCATCCGGGTCAGGACGGCGGCGGAGTGGGGCGAGGCGGCGGCGGGAAGCCTGCAGGAGAACCGCTGACGAACCGGGACACCCGGGACAGGCGGGGCAGGTTGTTCCGATCTTCCCCCGGGAGCACCCCCCGCACGGGGATCGGGAGGGATCCGGCTGCCCCGGGTGTCCCGCCTGCCCCGGCGCTCACCCCGTCCCGGTATACGCAACGCGGTAGACGATCCCGTTGTAGTCGTCACCGACGAGGAGCGCGCCGTCCGGCAGCACGGCGAGCCCGGCCGGCCGAAGACCCTGTTCCCGTCGAAGCGGAAGCCGGTCATGAACTCCTCGTAGCCTTCGGGCTCGCCCGCGTCGGAGAAGCGGAGCCGTGCGACGGCGTAGCCGTTCGGCGGGTCCCGGTTCCAGGAGCCGTGCAGGGTGACGAACGCGTCGCCGCGGTACTCGGCGGTGACCGTCTCCGGCTACGAGGCCGATGCGATCCTCGCAACCGTCGAGACCCGGGCCGACACGGTGCCGGCGCTCGCGTAGGCGCCCGGCTCTCTGCATCGAAGGCCGACCAGTCCATGCGGGATTGGAGCGGCCCGCCGGACCGGCAGGGGTGGTGGATGGGGGCCGGCCCGGTCCCCGGTTTTTGAAGCAAGCCCGGTCCTCTTTTCGTTCCCCGCTACGCCCGCCCGTCCTGCGCGAGGATCTCGGCAATCCCCAGGCGCATGATGATCGGCAGCACCGGCCAGAGGGCCGGCATGCGGCAGAGCCGGGCGAGAAGACCGCTCGGCCGGTCCATGTCGCCGTGCTCGACGATCGTCCGGATCACCTTCGGGTTGCCGAAGGCCCGGAGGAGACGGTCGATCTCTGCGGGCGCGACCTTCCGCCTCGCCAGCTGGAGGCGATACCCGAGGGCGAGCTCCCGGCCGAAGTCCCCCCGCCACCGCGCCTCGTACGCCGCGAGCGCCCCGTCCGAGACGTCACCAGCAGCCTCGAGGCATGTCGCGGCCGTCTCGGCCGCGTACCGGCCCGAGCGGACGCCCGTGAACACCCCGCCGCCCGAGGTGGGCTTGGCCAGCCCGGCCGCGTCACCGACGAAGAGCGTCTGCCGGCCGTACGTCCGGGGCATCGTCCCGAGCGGGATCGTGCCCGCGGCCCGGTACACGACCTGGCCCGGCCAGCGGGAGAGGTACGCGCGAAAGAGCGCCGGCACCCCTGCCTCGCCGCAGAGGCCGATACGCACCACCCGGTCCGAGACCGGGATGCGCCAGGCGAAGAACTCCGGCGCGGCGTTCGGGTGGATCTCGACGAACCGGGTCTCGACCGGCCCGTCGACGATAACGTCCGCCTGGACTCCGGCAAGGTGAGTCGGGGCCCGGGCCATGCCGAGCGACCGGGCGACCGTCCCCTTCGGCCCGTCGGCCGCGATCAGGACCCTGAAGCCGATCTCTTCCGCGCCGGGCCCGCCCGTCGTCACGCGGTCGCCGTCCACGCGGCGGACCGGGCACTTGGGCCTGATAACGGCCCCGGCGTTCGCGGCGGCAGCGGCCATCTCGCGGTCGAGCTCGCCCCGGTCCACCACGACCGCCTTCGTCTCGCCCGCGTCGAAGAGGAGCTCGCCCCCGAGGTCCGAGACGACCCGCGCCCCCCGGACGCGGTTCCGGACCGACCGGTCCGAGACCCGGCATTCCGCGAAGGCCCCGGTCGAGAGGAGGCCCGCGCACTGGATCGGGTGGCCGATGGTCGCCCGCTCCTCGAGGACGAGCGTCGAGAGACCGAGCGACGCGGCCCGCTCGGCCGCAGCTGATCCTGCGGGCCCGGCCCCGACCACCACGACGTCGTATCGCTCCATGCCCCTGTTATTCGCCGTCCTCCTCCATAACGGTGCGGGGCCGGGCCTCGTCATCCTCGCCGGTATCCCGCGGGTTCTCGAGCAGTATCGACGCGAGGGCGGCGGTGATGTACCCGAAAACCGTGAACGAGTAGACGCCGATCATGAACGCGAGGATCCGGCCCGCGCCGGTCACGGGCCACGCGCCCGAGCCGAGCGTGATCAGCATCATCCCCGACCACCAGAGCGAGTCGCCGAAGGTCGCGTATTCCGGGTTCGTCTCGCTCTCGAAGCCGAAGATGCACGCGGCGCCGACGAAGCCGACCATGGCCGAGAAGAGGATCACGAACGGGACGTGGCGTGCCCCGAGCGCCCCGCGCCAGGACCGCATCCCGCGGTTGAGCCCCGTCAGGATCTTGACGAGCTTGAGGCCCCTGAGGACGCTTGCGCCGCGAAGCGGATGAGCCGGAAGGCCGGCACGATGAGCGCTATCACGGTCAGCCAGTTCTCGCGGACGAACCGGCCCCGCTCGGTCGCGACAGCGATGCGGACGAGGAACTCGATGATGAAGATCGCCCAGATGAGGTTGGTCGCCGGTTCGATATACGGGGACGGCGACCCTGTCAGATCGAAGACGAGCAGGGCGATCCAGGCGAACGCCAGGATCGCCAAGGGCCACTCGGACCAGGCCTCGATCTCCTTCAGGAACTCTCGCCGGTCGAACTCGGGGTCGTCCGGATCCATCAGAGCCGAGTTGGCCCGGCGGAAGAAAAGGGTATGGACGGTCAGCGGGTGATCTCGACCTGGCGGCCCTTGATCCGGCGGCGCGACATGATCTGGATGACCCGGTCCGCCTCCTCCTCGGGCACCTCGATCGAGGACTTGTCGTCCCCGACCTCGATCAGCCCGAAGAGCTCGCCGCGGATCCCCGTCTCGCCCGCGAACGCCCCGAGGATGTCGCGGTGCCGGACGTTCTGGTTCCGGCCCGCGCCGATCTCGAGCCGGACCGTGCCCGGGGTGCGCGGGCGCCCGTCGATCGCGGAGGACTGGCTGCCCTCGCCCTCCTGGAGCCGGAGGAGGGCCGCGGCGATGTCGAGCGAGGAGTAGCCCTCGAGCATCAGGCGCTCAAGCCGCGTGACCTGCTTCTCGAGCCCGCCGTCGGCGATCGTGCGGCGGAGCCGGTCCTCGAAGAGGTGCGTCCGGACCTCCTCGACATCGGCCAGGCTCGGCAGCTGCCGCTGGACGATCTTGGTCTTCGTATACTTCTGGATGTCGCGCAGCTTCCAGTGCTCGCGCCCGGTCACGAAGGTGTAGGCCTTCCCGGTCTTCCCGGCCCGACCCGTCCGGCCGATCCGGTGGACGTAGTACTCCTCGTCCTGGGGCATGTCGAAGTTGTACACGGTCGTGATGTCCGTGACGTCGATCCCCCGCGCGGCCACGTCGGTGGCAACGAGGAGGTCGATCGCGCCCTGGCGGAAGCGGGCCATCACCCGGTCGCGCTGGTTCTGCTTCATGTCGCCGTGCAGCCCCTCGGCCGCGTACCCGCGGACGCGGAGCTGGGAGACCACCTCGTCGACCCCGCGCTTGGTGTTGCAGAAGACGAGCCCCTTCTCCCCCTCCGAGAGGTCGAGCAAACGGGAGAGGGCCTCGATCTTGTCGCTCTCGCGGACCTCGAAGTAGACCTGCTCGGTCAGCGGGACGGTCAGCTCGCGGTGGACCGTGCGGACCTCGATTGGGTCGTGGAGGTACCGCTGCGCAAGCGCGTGTATCTCCGGCGAGATGGTGGCCGAGAAGAGCAGGGTCTGCCGGTCCTTCGGGGTCTGGTCGAGTATCTCGGTGATGTCGTCGCGGAAGCCCATGTCGAGCATCTCGTCGGCCTCGTC
>DAEF01000123.1 GCA_002495225.1 Methanoregulaceae archaeon UBA288
TGAGCAGGGCTTGTCGGGCAGTCCCCCGCCGCCACCATTCGGCGGGCCCGAGCCGGAAGTAGAAGATGCCGAGAAACCCGCCGATCAGCACGCCGATGATGTTGTCGAAGGCCAGGGCCAGGGCCGAGAGGGCGCTCGTCCGGAACATGACGACCGCGATCCCCGCGACGGCCGCCGGCGGTAACAGGGCGAGCGAGATGCCGATCCCGACCAGGCTCTCGTGAAACCCCTTGACCTGCGCCACAATCCCGGCGAACCCGAGCAGCACGGCCATGCCGAGGTAGACCTCGCGCCGCTCGAACCGGTCCAGGATCTGTGGCGTGATGACGACCGGCCCCATGGAGAACAGCACGACCGTTATCGCGGCCGAGAGGGTCACGATCAGAACGACGAGCAGGAGGAGGGCCCGGAGGTTGGCCAGGGCCCGACGGGGCCTGCCCACGGCCAGCTCGAGCGTGAACCCGTTGATCGGGGAGAGGAGCGGCGAGACGACCATGGCCCCGATGATGATCGCCACGTTGTTGGCAAAGAGCCCGACCAGGACGACGACGGTCGAGATCGCGGTCAACAGGAGCAGGGGCAGGTCCACGGTGGTCGTGTCGGGCAGGGCGTCGAGCAGCTCCTCCGAGGTCGCATCGTGTTCTCCGTTCAGCGGACCGGGCCTGTCCTCAGTGTCCTCGTCCGGTGTCTCCTGCACGGTCATACCCGCATCATGCCAACGCTCCTCGTTTCCCGGCACCAGCCGGCGGAAGGTCCTGCCGGCGCCTTCGATCCGCCGAATCCTGCTGGATGTATGGAGATTCGATCCTGATGAGTGTTCCTATGGTTGTCGCCGGCCGGGTCCCCGCGGTATCGATCCGGGCGAATAAGCTCGGGAGACGACATCCTTACTATTGGCACCGGGTGCCACGGAGGTATTTCGACGGCTTCCGGGGAAACGGGCTCATCCGCCGGTGGACGGTCCCCCCACGTGGTGACAAGCCGGCTCGGATCTTCGGCTCCGGCGGACTGAACCCCGCGGGCCGGCACACGGTGGTGCAGACGCGGACAGACAGGCTCACGCAACCTTGAGCATGCCGGGTAGTGTGCCATACGTGATGTAAATTCTCATTGGCCCTGGATCCAACCTAGAATTGCAGAAAGGAGAACCTGGGCCATGATCCCGTAATCAATTATCGAAGATTATCTTTCCGACCAGTCCGAGGGGATGCGTGCCGTCATCACGTGGTTCCTGAATCTGGTGATGCAGCTTGAAGCGCTCCAGTAAACCTGCGCTGACCGTCATGAACGGACACCGACTCGGACTGCGCATCGGAATGGTACTCGCGATCGAACACTCGTCACCCGGTATGGCGATCTCGTCCTCACCAAACCACAGTTCAGAGAGAGACCGTTCGAGACCCAGGTCTTCGGCCAGTAGGCCCGGGTCGAAAAGGCCCTGGTGAACGCGATCGCCGAATCGTATCTCCAGGGTGTCTCGCCCCCGAGGTCGCGGGGGTCTATCGGCAGTACTGCGACGGGCTCGCGACGGCGCCGCTCGAGGACCTGGTGGTGAGCCGGCGGATCTCGACCGTGGACTACACGAAAAAGTGCCCGGAGCGCGACGCGGTCGCGTCGTACCGGCGGGCCGGCGGGCCCGTGGCGCCGGGGATGACGATCCGATACGTGGTCCGGGACGCCCGGGCCGGGCTGGCGGACTGCACCTGGGAGGTGGACCACGCGGACCTGCTATTTTACGGCCGCGTGCTCGCGAAGGCGTGGGGCGAGGTGGCCGCCGGGCTCAGGCAGTCGACCATGAGGAACTGCCGAGTGAATGTACCTGAGACTCGATGTGATCTGTGAGACCGGGCAGCTGATGATCCCGGTTTCGTCGCCGCACAGCCGAGAGCAATGGGAAATCGATCACAGGTGGTTGAAGAGCCAAACGACGTCGGCGAAGTCGATCCGGCCGTTGCCATTTACGTCGTCGTACAGGCCAGCGGCGTTCGTGTCCATGGGCAGGCCGGCACCGCTCCTCGATCAGTCATCCCCAGAGCTCGACCGCTCGTCCGGATCGCCTGATCCGGGCGGAAGATACGGACACCCGTCGATCATCACGCACAGGGTCCCGGTCGCCATCTCCACCCACAGATACTCGGGAATGTCGAGCCTGTATGCGTCCGGATCGCTCTGCCAGTCATACGGACAGAGGACCATATCGCCGGCTACGATCACCTGGACGGTGATCCAGTCGTCGGGGTTGGTGGGGTCGCCGAGCATGGGCAGAAGACTGGCGGTGTAGAGGGTTCCGCCCCCTTCGCGAGACTCGACGCGGTCGAGAAGGGCGCCGACCTCGTAGGAGGTTCCGTCGTACCACCGGAGCAGGTCGCCGATCCAGATCCCCATCAACCACCTCCAGTGCGCTGCCTGGCGGCCTCAATCAACACCCGGTTCGCGTCCTCCCAGTCGCCGAAATGAATCCAGTAGTTGCCGGCGGCACCGTGGTACCGGATTCGTGCCGCCCTCATGGCGCGCTCTGCCGCCGCCGGACTGAGGACCCGGTGCATCGGCGCGCCCTCGATGTCGAGCCGGAACCGGCAGAAAACCGCACCGTCGATCTCTTTGGTGATGGGCGGGAGCTCCTCGCCCGGGTTGCGGCTCATCTCGTGTCATCCCCGGTCATCGCGCGCCGGCGGGCGTACTGGCGTTGGTTCGCGGAACGATCCTCGAGAACGGCCCCGATCACTCGCTCCGGCGGAGCAGGTCGATCAGCCATGCCCTGTCATCGGCGCTCAACGTCCCCCGCATCGGACTCGGCACGGCCCCATCCCCTGCCCCGTGCGGCGTGCGGACAGGACGGCGGTCGGGCTCTCGGGGCGGCATCATCCCCCCATCCTCTTCCGGGTGGTATCGGCCCGACAGGCAGCATCGGCCCTGCACGCGGCCTCGTCGGCATCCTGGCACGTCCGGCAATAGGTGAAGGAATCGCCGTGCTCCGGGTCGGTCGGGATCACAAACCCGCCGTCCGTGAACGTTCGGCCGCAGAGGGGACAGATCCGCGGACTCCTCCCGTCCCACAGCCGTGGCATCAGCGCTTCTCCGTTGGCCGGACGATCGTCGCGGCGTTCATACGATCTTGATCGTCGGTGGTGGAGTAAAATCGTGTTGGTCGTAACAGTGGGCGGTCGTCAGAAGGGGGGCAGAGGGCCGGCCGTTTTCCGGTAATGGCATCTGTTTGGCCTTCGTTCGGGTTGAGGGGGCCGCCGAAAACGGATGGCATTGGCAGGCATCGCGGTCGGCAGAGCGGTCATGCCGTCCGATCGATCGCCCAGGCGATCCTGGTCCGTGCCTCTCGCGGCGTGATCCCGAGGTCGTCTGAGATCCGGGCGATGGCCCACCCGATTACCACCGGCTTGAGGGCCTCGAGGAGTGCACCGCGGGAGACCCCTATCTCTTCTGCCATGCGATCGATCGCCTTCTCGAGGGCGGCCGGGGATACGAGGGCGTACGTCATGGGCGCCGGTCCACCATTCGGCCTGCTCCATCCACCGGGCGACCGGGGCCCGGGCTTTCTCCGGCGCACTCTCGAGATCCTCTGTCGCGCGCACCATCGCCCGGGCCGTGACCGCCGGGCCGGGGGCATCGAGGAGTTCGTCAAGGGAGACCCCAAGGTCGGCGGCCATGCGATCAAGCGCCTGGTCGAGCGCGGCCGGGGAGACGGTCTCTAACGTCATGTGGTCCGTCCCTCTTTTTGATAAGACCACGCGAAGAACCTGCGCCGGATCCGCGCGGGCGCCTCGACGCCGTGCCGGGAACCTGATGAGGAACGCTGAAATCAGGCCCGTTTTCCGTCTTGCCAGAACAGGAATCTAACCTCGGAACGGGATGCTGCTATGGGGATTCGAACNNTGGCCGGACTACACTATAGCAGCGAATGAACCAGCTTATCTGGACGATTAAAAAGATATAAGTTGCGGCCGTCCCGTCAGTCGATGGGTGTGCCCGACCGGGAGGTTGCCGCCTTGAAGGCCGACATCAGCTGCCGCGTGACCGGCCCGGGCCGGCCGCTCCCGATCGTCCGTCCGTCGATCGAGACGATCGGCCCGACTTCGGCCGCCGTGCCGGTCACGAAGACCTCGTCGGCCGTGTAGAGATCGAAGTACCCCATGTTCCGCTCGACGACCGAGATTCCCAGGTCGGCTGCGCACTCGAGTGCCACGAGTCGCGTCACCCCGCGCAGGTTGTTGAGCGTGGGCGGGGTCACGATCTCCCCGTTCTTGACCACGAAGAGGTTGTCGCCCGAGCCCTCGGCGAGGTAGCCGTTCGTATCGAAGAAGATGGCCTCGTCTCCGCCCTTGCAGTTCGCCTCGATCT
>DAEF01000099.1 GCA_002495225.1 Methanoregulaceae archaeon UBA288
GGGTCGGGATCAACCAGTACCTCGAGGGGTATCTCGCCGAGGAGAACGTCCGCTTCCGCGACCACTCGGTCGTCTTCGAGAAGCGGGCCCACACGAAGGGGAGCGAGCGCGAGCTCCTCTTCTCGTTCCCCCGGATGACGAAGTCGTACCCGGCCTTCCGGCTCGAGGTGACGGGCGGGGACGTCCGGCGGGGCGAGGTGCTCGGCGTGGTCGGCGCGAACGGGATCGGGAAGTCGACCTTCGCCCAGCTCCTGGCCGGCGTTCAGGTCCCCGACGGCGGGCCGCTCGCCGAGTCCGTGAAGATCTCGTACAAGCCGCAGTACCTCAAGGGCGACACCGCGGTGTCGGTCGGGTTCCTGCTCCGGGGCGTCACGAACCGGTTCGACTCTTCCCAGTTCCAGCACGACATCGTCGAGCCGCTCGGCCTGAAGCCGCTCTTCCAGTCGTCGGTGGACACCCTCTCCGGCGGCGAGCTCCAGCGGGTCGCGATCGCCGCCTGTCTCGCCCGCGACGCGGACCTCTACATCCTGGACGAGCCGTCGGCCCACCTGGACGTAGAGCAGCGGGTCCGCGTGACCCGGCTGATCAAGCGCCACGCCGAGGGGCGCGAGGCCGGCGTGATGGTGATCGACCACGACATCTACCTGGTGGACATGGCCTCCGAGCGGATCCTCGTCTTCGAGGGCGAGCCCGGCGTCCACGGCACGGCCGTCGGGCCGTTCGAGATGCGCGAGGGCATGAACCGGTTCCTCGGGAACCTCGGGGTGACGTTCCGCCGCGACCAGACGGGCCGGCCGCGGATCAACAAGCCCGGGTCGTACCTCGACCGCGAGCAGAAGGCCAGCGGGGAGTACTATTACTACACGGCCGGCGAGGACGAGGCGGCGTAGAGCAGGGCCGGTAAGCATACCTCTCTTCAGCCCGGATTTTACACATTCCCGGTCCAATGCCCTGTTTCACTATCCCGGATGGCGCTGAAGCACTCGGCGCCGACAATCTCCTTTAAAAAGGTGCATCGTAGCGGGCAGAGATGGCATGGGCCATTCCGCCCGGGGGGGTACGATATCCACCGAATTCGATGACGACAGGTCAATCGGGGACGATACGCACCTTCCCCTGTGCTGCAATTGCAGCCCCCAGAGCCCCGGTTATCTGGGGCTCGAACGGGACGGAAAGAGCGACACCCAGCTCCTTCTGGAGTGCGGCCTTCATCCCGACATTCTTTGCCACCCCGCCGACGAACGCGATCTGATCCTTCAAACCCATCCGCTTCGCCATGACACCAACCCGCTGCGCGATGCTCCCGATCAGGCCGGCGGCGATGTCCTCTTTTCTGATACCCTTTGCCCGGAGCGAGATCACTTCCGACTCTGCAAATACCGTGCACATGCTGGTGATGGCGGCAGGGTGACCGGACGCGAGTGCCAGATCGCCGAGGTCGGCAATCGGGACTTCCAGCGCCTTTGCGGTGTACTCCAGGAATTTCCCCGTCCCCACAGCACACTTGTCGTTCATGAGAAAGTCCGTCACTCTCCCGTCCTCCACGACGATCACCTTGGTGTCCTGGCCTCCGATGTCGATGATCCCCCTCACATCCGGGAAGAGAAACGACACTCCCCTGGCGTGCGCCGTGATCTCGCTGATCGATCTGTCTGCAAACGAAATGGCGTTCCGGCCGTACCCGGTCGCACACACGCTCCCGACGTCCTGTCGCCCGAGACCGTGATCCGCGAGGAGCTCGTCGAACATCTTCCCGGCGGCCGTGAGGAAATCGAACGCGGTGCCGGCGATCCGGTATCCTACGATCTCGGAATCCCGCAACAGGAGCACATTCGTCGTGGCAGCGCCCGCGTCGATGCCGGCGGTGATCACGCGATCATCTCCAGGAACGCATCGACCCGGATCCCGATCTGCTCGAGGTCCGCGTCCCCGTAGTCGGACTCGATCGCGAGCATCGGGATCCGCTCCCGCTTCAGGGCCTGCTGCACCCGCAGGCGCTCGATGTTGTAGCCGTGGCAGAACTGCAGGGTGAAGTACACGACTCCCCGGACGTCGTACCGTTTCGCGAGGTCCACGATGCGCGCGATCCGCTCGTCGTTCGGGGTCATGCACGCGCACGGGATCGCCAGGTACCGCTCCGCGAGGGCCGTCCAGGGGTCCACCTCCTCGTCCACGAGATCCCGGAACGACCTCGTCCCCGTGCAGCTCTCCTCGACGACGATCGCCCCGCCCCGCTGCTCGACGATCTCCGGCACCTTCGCGTTCCCCGCCGCCATCGGGCATCCCGCGATCATGATCCGCGGACCGGTCGGGGCGTCCGGTTGGATCTGCTCCAGCTCGTCGCAGAGCCGGCTGACTCCCTGCCTGAACTGGTCGGGTGAGAGGAAGTACTGCTTCTGCATCACCCGGAGGGCCTCGGACCCCCGGAGCGGGGGAGGGTCACGCCTCCGCAGCTCGAAGAGCCGGTGGAGGAGCCGCCGCGTCTCGTTCGACGACCGGATCTCGCGCCGCAGGGCCTCTTCGGTCACGGCGGTCCCGGTCAGGCGTTCCATGAACGCGGCAAACTTCCGGAGCTCGGAGAGGAAATACGCCAGGGCCTCGGGGCTATCGGGCTTCTGCGGAAGGTCCAGGACGTAGGTGGGCACGTAGTCGGCGAGGACCTCGTACATCTTCTTCTTCCCGTCGCAGGTGGCCTCCGCGACCACCGCGTCGACCAGGGAGACGTGGGGGCACGACAGGTCCCCCCCGCGGCAGGCGTCGACCACCGCACCGAACGACGACTTGATCAGCGGACAGATGT
>DAEF01000054.1 GCA_002495225.1 Methanoregulaceae archaeon UBA288
GAAATGAATTCGAGACTCTACAGGGCCGGTTCAGAGGGATAGCCTTATTATCCGCTTCCTCCTGACTTTAGAAAGTCCATTTCCATGACGCACATGCCCCCGTCCGAACCCCCGCCGGCGCAACGTGGAGATCGGAAGGTCCTCAGCCTGCTCCTCATCCTGTCCTATATCGCCGTCATCGCGGTCCTCTATCTCATGGGGGGCACGGCCGCCTTCACGGACCCTATCACGCTCCTCTTCCTGAACACGGCCTTTCTCGGCTTGATTCCCCTGTACGTCGCGTACATCTCGTTCATCTCGTTCCGGCGGAGCGGTCCCGTCAGTGTCCTGATGATGGGCGCGGGGATGCTCTTCTTCGGCCTGGGCAGCATCGCCACGGGACTGGCCAGTTTTCTCCCCGGTTCGACCAACCTGAGCGTCACCATCTTCAACCTCTGCGCCTGCGCCGGGGCCGGCCTCCAGCTGGCCGGCGCGCTGAGCGCCCTGGTCGGGTGGGTCGTGGAGCCGGCCGGGCGCCGCCCGGCGATCGGCGCGACGGCGTATGCCGGGGTCGCCGCCGTCTTCGCCGTCGTCGTCCTCGCCGCCTTCCTGGGGCTGACTCCCGCCTTCTTCACCCCCGGCACGGGGTCGACGGCCGTGCGCGACGTGGTCCTGGCCGGCGCGGTCGAGTCCCTCCTGCTCGCGTCCGTCCTCTTCTTCGTCCTCCACCGGCGGCGAAACGAGGACTTCTTCTTCTGGTACGCGATCGGCCTGGCCATGCTCGGCCTCGGGCTCCTCGCCGTGACCTTCATCACGGTCTTCGACGGCGCGTTCAACTGGGCCGCGCGGTTCGGGCAGTTCATCGGGGCCTGCTACATCCTCGTGGCCTTCCTTGTCCTCGAGCGTCGGGCCGCGAGCGGGAACGTCCCGGTCCAGGAGATGCTGGCCCGGTTCTTCGGCGAGGCCGAGGCCGGGTACCGGCAGCTCTTCGAGACGGCCGCGGACGCGATCGTCGTCGTCGATCACGCCTGCCGGATCCTCCTCTGGAATGCGGCAGCGGAGAGGATGTTCGGGTACACGGATGACGAGGCAGTCGGGATGTCGTTCCCGACCCTCGTCCCCGGCGCAGGCGACCCTTCATCCTGTGCGGAGACCGCCGGAGCCCCGCGGGAGCTCGAGGCCCGGCGGCGGGACGGAAGCCGCATCCCGGTCGAGATGACGGCCTCGAGAGGGGATGTCGGCGGCGAGGCGATCACCACCTGCGTCATCCGCGACCTCTCCGAACGGAAGCAGGCCGCGGCGGCCCTGGCCGAGAGCGAGGAGAAGTACCGGTCGCTCGTCGACCTCTCGCCGGACGCGGTCGTCGTGCACCGCCGCGGGACCATTCTCTACGCCAACCCGGCCGCCGCCCGCCTTCTTCGCGCGGAGCCCGGCGCGCTCGTCGGAACCGGGATCCTCGACCTCGTCCACCCCGACGACCGGGCCGTGGCCGCCGGACGGATCGCGACCGTGCAGGACCGGGGCGAAGCCACGCCGCTATGGGAGTTCCGGCTCTTGACCGACGGCGCCGTCATCGATGCCGAGGCGATCGGCGGACCGGGGCGCTGGAAGGGGGGGCCGGCCGTCCAGGTCATCATCAGGGACATCTCCGAGCGGAAACGGGCCGAGGAGGCGCTGCGGGAGAGCGAGGCGAAGTACCGGAGCCTCGTCGACGAGGACATCACCGGGGTCTTCGTCACCACTCTCGACGGCCGGATCCTGGACTGCAACCCGGCCTTCGCCCGGATGTTCGGCTTTCCCTCGGTCGAGGAGGCCCGGTCGACGTGCATCACCGAAACCTACGAGCTCCCTGCCGAACGGACGGCGCTGCTCGACCGGCTTCGTCGCGAGCGGCGGGTCGAGAAGGACGAGCGGTTCCGGCGGCGCCGGGACGGGACGGTGATCCACGTCATAGAGAACATCGTCGGGGAGTTCGACGGCGCGGGCGACCTCGTCCGGATCAAGGGGTACGTGGTGGACGACACCCAGCGGTACCGGGCCGAGAAGGAGCTCCTGAGGTCGAACGAGGAACTGCAGCAGTTCGCCTATGTCGCGAGCCACGATCTGCAGGAGCCGTTGCGGACGATCGTCTCGTTCTCGCAGCTCCTCGAGCGCCGCTGCCGCGGGCAGCTCGGCCCCGATGCGGACGAGTACATCGCGTTCATCATCGAGGGCGGCACCCGGATGCAGACCCTGATCCGCGACCTGCTCCAGCTCTCGCGAATCGAGACCGAAGCGCAGCCTCTCATCGCGATCAGCGCGGGCGCGGTGGTGGCTGATGCCGTCTCCACGCTCGAGGCCCCGATCCGCGAGACCGGGGCCACGGTCTCGGTCGGCCCGATGCCGTCCATCATGGCGGACCCGGGGCAGATCGAGCAGGTCTTCGTGAACCTGATCGGGAACGCGATCAAGTACCGCTCTCCCGATCGCCCGCCCGAGATCAGGATCTCGGCCGAACGCGAGGGCCGGTGCTGGCGCTTTTCCGTGGCGGACAACGGGATCGGGATCGAGGCGGAGTACTTCGACCGGATCTTCGTGATCTTCCAGCGGCTCCACACCAGGGAGGAGTACGAGGGGACCGGGATCGGCCTGGCCGTGGTCAGGAAGATCGTCGAGCGGCACGGCGGCCGGATCTGGGTCGAGTCGACGCCCGGCGAGGGCTCGACCTTCGTCTTCACCCTCCCGGCCGCGAGTCGTATCGATACGCCCATACCACCCTCCGACCATTCTTAGGCATGGATACCCCGACCGGTCGTCGACCGGCCGATCTGGAGCCGTCGTACGCGTCGCTGCTGCTCGATCAGATGGGCATGGCTGTGATCGCGACCGACACGGACCTGTGCATCACGGCGTGGAACCGGGCGTCTGAGGAGCTCTACGGGTGGCCGGCCGATCAGGTGCTGGGCCGGCCCGTGGCCGGGGTGATCGGGCCGCTCCTCAACGCGGGGGTGTGCGAGGCGATCCTCGCCCAGCCCGGGCACGGAAGGCCCGTGGAGGTCGATCGCGGCCCGTCGGTCCTCGGCCCGGCCATCCAGCGCCACCGTTCGGGCCGGACGCTCTACATCGAGGGGGTTGCCGCGCCCGTCTTCGCCGGCGGCACGCTGATCGGCTTTGTTGCCGCAGTCCGCGACGTGAGCCGGCAGGCCCGGCTCGCCGGCGAGCTCGCCGAGAGCGAGGCCAGGTACCGCAACCTGGTCGAGCTCTCGCCGGACGCAATCCTGATCCACCAGGACGGGACGATCGCCTTCGCGAACCCGGCCGCCGCCACCCTCGTCGGGGCCGATACGCCGGGCGACCTGGTCGGCCGGCCCCTCCTCGAGTTCGTCCACCCCCGCGCGATATGGAACGTGGAGTGGAACATCCCGGCCGACCTCCGCGGCGAGGAGAGCCCGATCACCACGGTCGAGGTCCTCCGCAGGGACGGGACCATCGTCACGGCGCAGGGGCGCGGCGCCCGCGTCACCATCGCCGGACGCCCGGCGGTCCAGGTGATACTCCGCGACATCACCGCGATACGGCAGATGGAGGAGACGGTGCGGGAGAGCACGGAGCGGTACCGCACCCTGGTCGATCTCTCGCCGGAGGCCATCGTCGTCCACCGCGGAGAGCTGGTCCTCCACGCCAACGCGGCAGCCGCCCGCCTCGCGGGCGCCGCCTCGCCCGAGGCCCTGGTCGGGACGGATCTCCTCGGTTTTGTCCACCCCGGGGACCGGGCGGCGGTCCGGGAGCGGATCGAGACCGTTCAGCGTCAGCGCGTGACCGTGCCGATCGGTCGGTTCCGCCTCGCGGTCGGCACCACCGTCCGATCGGTTGAAGCCGTCGGCGGGCCGGCGTGGTGGGACGGCGCGCCTGCGGTCCAGGTCATCATCACCGGGACTACGGAGCCCGGCCCGCGGCAGGCGGCCTCCTCGTAGACTCCTGCCCCTCACCGGGCAGGGCGTGGACGCTGCCGGGCCGCGAACAGAGACGCGTGGGTCGCCGTCGTCACCCCCCCGTTCGCCGCCCGGCACTCGCCGCAGCCGGCGGTGGCCTCGTCCAGCCCCCGGTCTGAACGGTCGTCTCCACCGTCTCCTGGCGAAAACGATTGCACACGGGGCCGAGTGCGACCAGGGGCCGGGGGGCACGACGGCTCAGACAGTGCACCGTGCCGTTTCCCGGGCGCTCGCCGCGATCGCCGACGACCCGGCGACCGAGCGGCAGGTCTCCACGACATGGACCACGGCTCCCGGGGCTTTCTCGAACGGTTCGACCAGGTCGTCGACGCCGTCGCTGCCGGGACCGATGCCCCGGTCACGGCGGG
>DAEF01000189.1 GCA_002495225.1 Methanoregulaceae archaeon UBA288
AGGAAGGCTCTTCGGGAGCCTCACGTTCACCCTGCCCACGCTCGTCGCCTTCGTCCTGACGAAGCCGCTGGTCGAGCTCCTGGACCGGCCCCTGACCTGGAACCGCTCGGCCCTGCTCGCGGCCGCGTCCATGATCTTCATGGTCCTGATCACGATGCCGGCCGTGGTCCTCGCGCGGGACCTGGTGCCGATGGTCTACGCCAGCGCGATCGGGTTCGCTTTCGGCCTGCGCCTGCTCGTGCTGGTCGCCGTCTCCGACTACCGGGTGCTGCACATGGTCGTGCCGGCTTCAACGCAGGCCGTGGTCGGGGTGGCAATCGGGACCACCATCTTCGGCACGCCGTTTACTTCACTCGCGATCCTGCTGATGGGCGTCTTTTTGCTCGGCTTCACGACCCTGATCTGGCTGATCGAGCGGCCGCTCCACCGCGCCTTCGGGATCCACGGGCTCTCGTTTCTGAACGCGTTCATCGCGCACCTGACCGACGGCTCGCGGGCGATGGAGGAGTTCTTCCGCGAGATCGGGGAGTCGGTGACCGTGCCGGAGACGAGCTTCTTCTTCCGCCGCCAGGGCCGGCCGGACCTGGTCTTCACCATCCCGAACGTCCACCCGGGACCGCTGGGCGAGATCGGGGGCGGCAACATCCCGGTCCGGTTCGCGGCCGAGTTCGAGGAGTCGGTGATGGTCCCGCACGGGTGCGCCACCCACGACTTCAACCTGGTCAGCGAGGACGAGATCATCAAGCTCACCGATGGGGTCCAGGCGACGAAGCCCGGCCTCGTCTTCGATGACAGGGCGTCCCGGGCCGTGCGCCGGACCTCGGGCTCTGTGCACCTCCTCTGCCAGTGCTTCGGCGACGCGCTTCTGATCATCTCGACACGGGCGCCGCTGACGACCGAGGACCTGGACTTCTCGTTCGCCCCGACCTTCGAGGCGGAGGGACGGGTGCGGTTCTCGCACCTGGGGTTCGTGGACGGCCACAACTGCATGGCCGAGATCTCGGGGCCGGTGCTGCCCGGGACGCCGCTCGGCGCGGAGTACCAGCGCGGGGTCCGCGAGGCCGTGAGCACGATGCCGGACGAGCCGCGCGGTCCGTTCTCGATCGGGTACGGGCGCAAGCCCGTGCCGTTCTCGCGGGTGCAGGGCTTCGGCGACCTCGGCGTACAGGTGCTGGCGGTCGAGGCCGGCGGACGGCGGACGGCGTACGTGCTGCTCGACGGCAACAACATGGTCCAGGGAGCCCGCGACGCCCTGGTCGAGCGGTGCCTCGAGCTGGTCGACGAGGCCGAGATCATGACCACGGACTCGCACGTGGTGAACACGGTCACGGGCAAGAACCCGATCGGCCAGGCCGTGCCCATCGCGGAGCTCGCGCCGATCCTCGAGCGGGTGCTCCGGGCCGCGCTCGCGGACCTCGCGCCGGCTTCGGTGGCGGCCTCGACGGCCTGGTGCGAGGGGGTGGTGGTCTTCGGATCGACCCGGATCACCCAGCTCGCTTCCACGGTCAACGCGATGCTCGTCTTCGTGGCCCCGCTCTCGCTCGCGATCCTCCTGCTCGCGTTCGTCCTCTCGGTGGTGGCCTACCTGGTACTGCTCTGAACTCCGGCATTCGGCAGAAAGAAACCGCCGATATCGGGAAGAGCAGAACAGAGAGACCTGCCGGGGACGGATACCGTCCCCCGACGGCCTGACGACACCGCGGTAAAACCCGGCGTGACGCCCCTGCTGGGAGGCCATGTCAGTGGCGGAACGGCGCCGTTCATCGTCACCAACAGCATCGGGGAACCCCTTTCCCGGTCGAGTCGGCGCGTCCCGTCACAGGGGAGGACACGAAAGGAAGTAAAAAAAGGCTGGGGAGCTGCCGGGACGGCAGTCCCCTTTCGGATTAGTAGCGGGGTTTCCTGTGCTTCGGCAGGCAGTCGAAGCAGTAGACGGGGCGGCCCTCCGTCGGTTTGAAGGGAACCTCGCATTCTTTTCCGCAGTCCGAACAGATGGCCTTGGTCATCTCTCTCGGGCCGCTGTTACCGTAGTTTCTGGAACCGTCGCGCGGCCCACCAAATCTCCTGTTATCCATGTGGTTTGCTCTCACAGATTGCTCTGCACAGTACAGTATGCTGATGCGGCGGTTAATCCTTCTCTTCTGACACATACCATTCATCTGCCACGATCGGGCTCTTCGAACGAGCCGGGGGTGGTGGATGCCTTCCGGTTACCGAGCAATCACGGGCAGGCCTGTACGCTTACCCACAACGGTCGAGGAGATCCCCGGTTCCCTTCACTGGTTCCCAACGGCAGTCGTGCGGCCGTTCCACAATGTCGGTCCTCATCGCAACCGGGGAGCACATCACGAGACCAGTTGAACCGGGATAGGAGTGAGGAACCGGGTCAACAGGGGCGATAGCGAGGCGATATTGACTCCATTGGAGATATACACCAAATTTTTAACCTGATTGGAGAGCATACAGAGTAATCCGCGCGAAGGTATCCAGGCCCGGCCAACGGAGACGGACGTAAGATTCTCCTGAAGAGGATCGCCGGTTCGGATTTGGCCCGTTGCACACCTGGTTTTTCCGGTACGCCGCCACCTTTGGGCCACTCAACGCCCCCGGCATTTGGCAGGCGACGGATCGCACCGCTTACGCCCTGTCTCTCGCCCGGAGCCGGGACAGGGAGGGGAGTGCCCACGTCCTCCCGGGCCAGAGTATCGAACAACCCCCCTCGCTCTCCCTCTCCCGCGGGGGATCGACCCGGGGGTCACCGCCCGCCCCAGGAGTGGGGCTGGTCCCATGGCCGCTGTGCCCTGTCGCAGTGCCGTCGACCGTCCTGGTGCGGAAGGGATGCGAGCCCGAGCCTGCGCGGACCGTTCCAGGCGCCTGCCGGTGAACGGCGTGCTCCCGGATTCCGGCCCCCGGGCCGGCATCCACGGGAGGTGACCCGTTCGCCGCCTCCCCGGTGCCGCAACAGTCTGCGGCGCTCGCCCCGGCAACCATCCCGCCAGCGCCAGGCGCGTTCTGCGGTCGCGATACGGATCCCCGCCCGGCTCGTAACGCACGGGGTCCAT
>DAEF01000241.1 GCA_002495225.1 Methanoregulaceae archaeon UBA288
ACCATCCACGAGACGAGCGGCACCACGGGCGTCCCGAAAGCCTTCTTCCTGACCTGGGACGACTGGGAGAGCTACGCCGAGAAGTACGCCCGCTCGTTCGCCTCGCAGGGGCTCGGGCACGGCGATCGCGTGGTGGTCTGCACCTCGTACGGCATGAACGTCGGGGCCAACACCATGACCCTTGCCGCGGACCGGCTGAAGATGACGATGATCCCGACCGGCAAGTGCACCTTCCCGAGCCGCATCATCTCGAGTTACCACCCGACGGCCATCGTCGGCTCGGTCTTCAAGCTCCTGCGCCTCGCCGACCGGCTCGAGGCAGAGGGGATCGACCCGCGCGAGACGGGCATCCGGCGCCTGATCGTCGGCGGCGAGTCCTTCGCCGAGGAGTCGCGCGCGTACCTCTCCGACCGGTGGGACTGCCCGGTCTACAACACCTACGGCTCGACCGAGGGGACCATGTGCGGCGAGTGCTCCGCGCAGAACGGGCTCCACGTCCCCGAGGACATGGTCCACCTGGACCTCTACGACCCGCACGAACGGGCCTTCGTCCCGGACGGGGCCGAGGGCCGGATCGTCCTCTCCCACCTCCTCCCGGTCGGCGCCAGGTCCGGCATGATCCTGCTCAACTACGACAGCGAGGACATCACCTCCGTCGTCTCGCGCGAGAAGTGCGCCTGTGGCCGGACCCACCTCAGGATCCGCCCCCCCCGCCGTGAGAACGACCGCGTCGCGATCGGCATGGGCTGGCTCGACCGGACCGAGATCGAGCGCGCGGTCTTCGCGCCCGAGAACATGGCGGACCTGACCGGCGAGTACGAGGCCTTCCTCTACGGCGAGGGCGACACGGGCGCGGTCCTCCGGATCGGGCTCGAGTGCAGGGACGCCGCCACGAGCGACCGCAGGGCGATCCAGGAGCGGATGCTCGAGACGCTCGCCACGCACAACCCGATGCTCGCCGCCATGCAGGCCGGAGGCGAGCTCAAGATCCTCTTCACCTTCACGGGCCCGGGCGGACTCGAGCTCCACGCGATCAAGGGGCGGCCCAAGCGGCTCGTCGACCGGCGGTAGGCCGAACTTGGTACGGGGCCAAACCCTTATCCCGTGCCAGCGCCCAAGAAATCCCACATGAAAGAGAGCGGGGGCCGCGCGCTGACGCCACGGCGGATGGAGTACCTGAAGTTCCTGCTCGAGCGGGACGGGCCGGTCACGAACGCCGATTTGGCGGCGCGGTTCGGGGTCGACCCCTCGACCAGCACCAAGACCGTCCGCGTCCTGGTCGAGGCCGGGCTGGTCGAGCACGCGCCGTACCGCGGGATCGCCCTCTCCGAGCGCGGGCGGCGCTGCGCCGAGTTTTTGATGCGGCGGCACCGCCTCCTCGCGCTCGCGTTCGCCCGCCTGGGCATGGAGCCCGCGACGGCCTGCGAACAGGCCGCGAAATGCGAGGCACGCATCCCCCGCGACGTGGTCAACACCATCTGCGCAACCCTGGGTCACCCGTCCCGCTCGATCTGCGGCGCCATCGCCAGCGACCAGGGCTGCTGCGCCCGCCGTGAGGAGTGACCCCCCGATGTCCCTCAACCGCTCGAGCCACGTCCCCGACCCGAACCTGATCACGCTCCACGCCGAGCGCGGCAGCTCCGCTCTCCACCGCCTCGACCCCCGGGCCAAGGTCGCCGCGCTCGCCTGGCTCGTCGTGCTCGTGACCCTCACCCGCTCCGTCGTGCTGCTCCTGCTGGCCTGGGCCGGCACGATCATCGTCTACCGGCTCGCGGGCCTGCCGCTCCGGGAGCTCCTCCGCTGGTACGCGATCCCCGCCCTCTTCGTTCTCTCCCTGGTCGTCTTCCTCGTCTGGAACGAGCCCGGGGCCCCCGTGCTCGGGGCCGGCGGGCTCGTTCTGACCACGGGCGGGATCGCGCTCGCCGTCTCCCTGGTGGCCCGGGCCCTCGCGACGGTCACCTTTACCCTGGTCGTGCTGATGACCACGCGCTACGTTCACCTCGCGACCCTCGCCTCCAGGATCCTCCCGTCACCGGTCGACCAGGTCTTCCTGCTCTCGTACCGGTTCCTCTTCACGACCCTCCAGCTCGTGGACGGGCTCCTTCGCGCCCTCCGGGCCCGGGGCGGCGGGCTCGCCCGCGGGATCCTGACCAGCACGCGCCTCTTCGCCGGCGTCTTCGCCCTCTCGTTCGTCCGGGCGTACGACCGGGCCGACCGCGTCGGGAAGGCCATGGTGGCCCGCGGGTACAGCGGCCGGTTCGCGTCGTCCGAGCCCCTGCCGCCGCGTTCGGCCCTGCAGCTCGGTGCGGTCGCGGTCGCCTTTGTCGCGCTCGTTCTCGCGGCCCTGGGTGGCCTGCCCGGGTTCGGGGGAGCCGCGATATGAAGCCGGTCTGCTACGAGCCCGACGATGCGGGCTCCCTGGTCCACATCGACTGCGCCAGCCACGTCTACGCCGACGGCTCGATCGGGATGCACGCGATGTGCTTTGCCGTGCGCCGGGGCGAGGTCGTGGCGGTCTGCGGCGCGAACGGCTCGGGCAAGTCGACCCT
>DAEF01000135.1:0-764 GCA_002495225.1 Methanoregulaceae archaeon UBA288
GTTCGGCGAGAACTTCCGGAACTCCGCGAGGGCTGCGTCGATCACGTCCTGCTGCTTGAGGGATTCGATGTCGAGCTCCTCGCCACCGGTCCCGAAGTGGAGGACCGAGGCCAGGAGGGCCCAGCCCATCCGGAGCTTCTCGCGCAGGGTCATCAGGCCCAGGAAGCGCTGGAGCGTGATCCGGATGTCGCGGTCNNTCATCTCGGCGCCGGGCTCGACCCCGACGTCCATGCCGATCTTCTTCTGGACGTACGCGAGGCCCCACTGGAGCAGGAACTGGGAGAGGTTCCCGCTCTTCAGGATGTCCGCGATCTCGGGCTCCTCGGCGCCGTACTTCAGGACGTGGTACCGCCCCGGGTCGAGCTCGATCGCGACGATGTCCGGGACGAACTCGTCGATCTCGCGCCGGACCTCGTCCACGGACTCGGCCGAGACGTGGGCCGTGCCGACCAGCCGGACCTCGCTCACGCCCGCGTCACCCCCTCGGCGTCGACCACGACGATGCCGTCGGCGGGGAGATCGGCTCCGGCCAGCACGTCGCGGACTCCCGCGGCCTCCGCCTCCTCGGCTTCGCGCCGCGCGAGCAGGTCGGCCGCGAGCCGCCGCGCGTCCGCTTCGGAGATGGGCGCGCCGAGCCCCGGGCACTCGGAGACCGCGAGCCGGTCGCCGTCGAGCATGAACGGGTACGTCCGGCAGATCCAGGGGCGGGCCTCGTAGACCCTGCACCGGCCCCCGTCGTGGAAGCGGCAGGCGCCGTCCCCGTC
>DAEF01000135.1:786-3636 GCA_002495225.1 Methanoregulaceae archaeon UBA288
GCCGAAGGAGAGGCCGGCCGCCTCCGCCACCCGGCGGGCCTCGGACCGGCCGACCATCACGAGCGAGCCGTCCTCGCCGACGCCGCGGCAGCAGTCGCCGCAACCCGTGCAGGAAAAGCCGATCGCTTCGATCTCGCGCGCCAGCGCGTCGAGCTCCGTCATGGGCGCCGTGTCAGGCCTCGCCGCGGCAGACCGCGTCGAAGTTCTCGTACACGCGCCGCCCCTCGAAGGAGTGGCTGACCTCGGGGTGCCACTGGACCCCGAAGACCGGGCGGTCGCGGTGGGCGATCGCCTCTGCCGGGCAGATGGACGAGGTCGCGAGAAGCTCGAAGCGGTCCGGGAGAACCGCGACCTCGTCCTGGTGCGAGGCCCAGACCGCGACCCGGTCCGGGTAGCCCGCGAGGATCCGGTCGTGCTCGCGGATCTCGACCTCGACCGCGCCGTACCCCCCGAGTTTTCCCGGGGCGACCCGGCCGCCGAACCGGGTGGCGATGACGTGGAGCCCGAGGCAGACCCCGAGCACGGGGAGGTCCAGGTCGAGGTACTCGGCACACCGGCCTGTCCGCTCGATCGAGGGGCCGCCCCCGAGGACGATTCCCCGGCACCCCGTGGCGACCTCGTCCGGCAGGGTCGTGTTCGGGACCATCCGCGCCTCGATCCCGAGGTCCCGGAGCATCCGGAGGATCANNTGGTTGAACTGCCCGAAGTTGTTGACCACGTAGATGGGTCGCATTCGGGTTCAGGTTCGCCTTATAAACAGATAGGTCTTTAGCTGTAGCCCCTCGCGGTCGCGAGCACGGCCTCCCGAATCGCGTCGGGGTGGTGCCCGAGGAGCGCGGCGAGCGCGAGCGCGCCGCCCGCGCCCGTCCCCTCCTTGACCTCGCCCAGGCAGTACCGGGCGAGGCCGGCGTGGCCGAGCTCGCCGAAGCCCGGGTCGACGTAGAGCGGGTCGGCCCCCACCCGGGCCGCGAGCTCGGCGAAGTTCGCGGAGGCGTCGTCGCGGACGTACACGGTCGTGACGACCCGCGGGACCGGTTTTTCGAGCGCGTGGAGGACGGCCGCGACCGCGAGCTGCTGCGTGCCGCCCGCGAGGAGGAGCGTGCCCGTGTACGCCTCCGCGATCCCCACGGTCACGGCGAGCATGGGGTCGCCGGCCTCGCGGAGGACCTCGATAGGCGAGAGCGGGCCGAGCGGCGCGAGCCGCGCGAGCACGTCGCGTACGACGGCCTCCTTGAGCCCCGTCGGGTTCGCCGCGAACGCCGACGAGGTCCGGGCCGGGTAACCGAGCGCGCGGAGGACGCAGAGCGCGGTCGTGGTGCCGCCGGGGACGCACTCGCCCAGGACCAGGAGGTNNCCCCGCCTTGACAAGCCGCTCCGCGTCGGGCACGGCCGGGCCGGCCCGGGGGTCCCGCCCGGGCGCGCCGTAGACGTCCAGGCAGGGCACGGTCGGGGCTTCGGCCAGGCCCGCGTTGACGAAGAGCGGTTCAAGACCCGCGAACGCGGTCACCGAGCGCGTGACCGCGGCGGGCGTGGGGCAGCCCGTCGCGGTATTGGGCGTGGCGTCCACGCTCGTGATGGCGCCCGTGGTCACGAGCTCGGCGTCGAGGTTCGGGACCAGGAGCGAGCCCTCGGGGGACGGGCCCGCGCCCGAGATTCCCGGGACGGTCGAGAGGAGGGTGTTCCCGAGCACCACGGCGAAGAGCGGGCGCTCGAACCGGATCGCGGGCGCCTCCGAGAGGAACGGCATGGGATCTGGTTTTTTTCCTGCCGCGTTAATGGATTTGGTACCATGTTCGAGGTCGAGGAGCGGCTGGCCGCNNTACGTCCCGCACGGGATGGGGGAGGACGCGGCCCGCGGAAGGCTCGACGCTCTCATCGAGCGGCACCTGCGCGACCCGAACGTCGCGGCCCTTTTGATCGGCGCGGTCCTGCTCGAGGAGGAGCTCGTCGANNNNGATCATCGGGATGGCGATCGCCGAGGTGATCGCCGGGACGTACGCCCGTTTCGAGTTCACGCGCTACGACAGGGCCAAGCCCGGCATTCTCGGCACGCTCGGGCCGTTCCTGGACGACGCGGCCGCGGGGCTGATTGCGGGCTGCACCTCGCGCCTCTACTCCGAGCAGGTCCAGGGATGATCGAGTCGGTCCGTGCGCTCCTCCAGTTCTGCACGGTCCTGCCCCTCGGTCGTCCCGCCGAGTTCGACGCGTTCGCGCGCCGGTCGTACCTCTACCCCCTCTCGGGCTACGTCACGGGCGGGCTTGCCGGGCTCGCGGCCGCCGTGGTCCCGGACCCATCCATCGGCGCGGCCGTCGGCCTCGGGGCGGTCCTGCTCGTGACCGGCGCCCACCACCTCGACGGCCTCCTCGACCTCGGCGACGGACTGATGGCCCACGGGGGATCAGAGGTCCGCGTACGCGCCCTCCTCGACCGGCAGGTCGGCGCGGGGGCCCTCGCCCTGGGCATGACAGTCCTCCTCCTGGCCTGGTCCGGCCTCGCGGCGGCCCCGTCCCTCCTCTGGGCCATGGTCGCGGCTGAAGTCCTGGGCCGGTTCGGCATGGCCCTCCTGACCGTGGTCGGGACCCCGTTTCGCGAGGGGATCCAGAGCTACCTGCACGGGCACGCGCCCCCCTGGTTCGTCCTGCCCGCAGCCCTTTTCTGCCTCCCCCTCGCGCTCCTGCCCCTGCCGGCCCCGGCCCTCCTCGGGGCCGCGGCCGTCGCGCTCGCCGTCCCGCTCGCCGTGCTCGGCCTGGGACGGCGCCTCTTCGGCGGAATCAACGGCGACCTGGTGGGCGCGTCCCACGAAATCTGCCGCGCCGCCGTCCTCTGCGCGGTCGCCCTGCTCGCCTGAA
>DAEF01000152.1 GCA_002495225.1 Methanoregulaceae archaeon UBA288
AGTAATTATGAGATCCTACAGGAGGAGAGGAGGGGGTGGATCAGACCCGCTCGATCGTGATCCGGACCTGGTCCCCGGTCGAGAACCCGTGCCCCTTCGGCACGTCGATGTTGAACCAGAGCGCGCTCGGGTTCGTGTGGGTCTCGTCCTGGGCCATCAGGCAGTCCTTCTCGTCGTCGACCAGGGCCACGAACTCGATTCGCGAGACGAACTCGACGCGGGGCACCCCGGGTCAGGCCCCCTTCGGCGTGACCATCCAGGTCGTGCTGTTGGAGTAGGACCAGCGGATGATGTTCAGGTCCTCGCAGATCTCGGCCAGGATCGCCATGTTGGTCCCGACCTCCTTGGACGTGAGCCCGAGATCGCGCGCGATGTACTTCGATTTGTAGTAGAACTTCCCCTTGCGAAGCGCCGTCCGCAGGTAGACAACTATCCGCTCCTGGCTATCGTTGTAGCTCTCGCGAATACGGCTTGCGGTCGACATATCAGTGTCCATTGGTGTATCTCATGTATATTTAATGATTACATTCCTGCAGGGGTCTGGTTCGGCCCGGTGCACCGTTCGAGGAAGATCCGGCGGTGAATGATCCGCCACGCGACGATCAGCTGGGCCACGTCCACCGCGGTCACGTACTCGCGCTCGCGGGCGATCGCGATCGGCCGGACGTGGGTCTGTTCCTCGATCGACTGTTCGAGCCGGCGGACCACGTGCCCCCCGAGCTCGCCGTCGAAGACGACCTCGCCCCGGCGCCGGCGGGGGTCCTCGTGGTTGATGAACTCGAGCATGAAGTTCCGCTCGGAGAGCGAGAGGATGGCGAAGAGGTCGATCCCGAGGTCGACGTCCCCGATCGTCTGGTCGATCGGGTCCTGGAGCAGCGAGACCTGGTAGACGTTCCGGGTCTGGGCCAGGACGGAGCCGTACTTCGAGTGCGTGATCCGGATGACGACGTCGGCGAACCCGCGCTGGGGCGCGATGTACCGGAGGTAGTCGGGCTCGCGCTCCAGGATCTCCCTGAGCACCTGGTCCCGCTCGTAGCCCCGCTTGGCCATGTCGCGCCGGATCTTCCAGTCCTCCTTCACCTCGCGGTCGGGTTCGACGAAGAGGGTGAAGTCGAGGAGTTCGCGGAGGCGGGGGGAGAATAGCGTGTGAAGCCCCTCGAGGATCACGATCTTGCCCGGTGCGAACGGCACAGGCTCGCCGAAGGTGCCGACCGAGTGGTCGTAGACCGGCTTCATGATCGAACGCCCTGCCTTGAGCTCGGCCAGGTGCTCCTCGATGAGTCCGATGCGGTTCGCGCGGGGGTCGAGCGGCGTCACTCCGATCTCGCGCCGCTGCTCCCGGTCGTAGAGGTGGTAGTCGTCGAGGGTGATCGTCGTGACCAGGTCCTCGCCGAAGATCTCGCGGATCGACTGGGTGAACGTGGTCTTGCCCGAGCCGCTGTCGCCGGCCACCCCGATGGCAAAGACGCAGGGGGAGGCGCGAATGATCTCCTTGAAGTTCAGGCCGTTCCTGGCGCCGTTCGTCCCCGCTGGTCCCGGCGTTTCTCTCATTGCCATGTTCCCTGTTCTACGGGGACGCTCCGGACTTAGCACTTTGGGTGTCGGCACGACGCGGTGAGCCACCTGGCCGAAGGGTGCGAGCGTGCCCGCTCAGCGTTCCGGGAAACGAGAGCGCAGCGGAGTGCCCGGCGCCGGGCCCGTTGACGACGGTCCTCCCTGCCAGGTCATGGCAGCGTTCGGCGGCCGGGCCGTGGACCGTGCAATTCCCGGTGGCGAAGCGATCGCCCGGGCTGCCCGGTGTAGCCTGTCCGTGCCACGACCCGCGTTCCGGCCGGGGCGAACGACGGAGATCGGACCCCGGACCGTGCCGGAACCGGCAGCCCGGTGAGAGCAGAGGGCGATGCGTGCCGCCGCGCCCGTTGCGCTCCGGGGAGGATTGACGAGGTGCGTTGACGAGGTCTCGAAAATTCCGGGGTTTCTATCGGTAAAATCCGGGAAAAAATGGAACCGGACCAGTGCATGACAGCGTGTCCGTGGTCCTGCCAGATCCGATGCCCGGGGAACGGTATCCCGCCTCCCCGAACGATCTCCCGCACGGCGGTGGACGCGACGGTCAAGCTTGAATAGTGGCGCCTCCCATCTGTATACATGCCCCCCCGCCGGATCACGTTCTCACGGAACGTCTTCCTGCCGCTGACGACGGTCTGCCGGAACCGTTGCGCCTACTGTGGTTTTCGCCGCCCCGTCGGACCCGGGTGCCTGATGCACCCCGGCGAGGTCGCGGCCGTCCTCGACGAGGGTGTCCGCACCGGCTGCACCGAGGCGCTCTTCACGTTCGGCGAGCGGCCCGAGGAGGTGCCCGGCTTCGCAGCCGAGCTCGAGGCCGTCGGCGAGAAATCCTTCCTCGACTACTGCCGCCGGCTCTGCCTGGACGCGATCGCCTGCGGGCTCCTGCCGCATACGAACGCGGGGGTCCTCGACGAGCCCGAACTCGCCTCGCTCGCCGAAGTGAACGCGAGCATGGGGCTGATGCTCGAGACGACGGCGAGGGTGAAGGCGCACGAGGGCTCGCCCGGCAAGGACCCCGAGGCGCGGATCGCGACCATCGAGGCGGCGGGCCGGCTCCGCATCCCGTTCACGACCGGGCTCCTGCTCGGGATCGGCGAGACGGCGGCGGACCGGCTCGAGTCCCTCGAGACGATCGCCGGTCTTCACCGGCGGTACGGCCACATCCAGGAGGTGATCCTCCAGAACTTCGCGCCGCAGGAAGGGACCGGCATGGCCGGCGCGCCGACGATCCCGGCCGCCGAGTACTGCGCGACCGTCCGGCTGGCCCGCGAGGTGCTGCCGCGCGAGGTGGCCGTGCAGGTGCCGCCGAACCTCGCGGACGCGACCACCCTCGTCGCCTGCGGGGCCGACGACCTCGGCGGCGTCTCGCCCTGCTCGATCGACCACATCAACCCCGACCACCCCTGGCCGGCCGTCGACGCGCTGAGGCAATCCCTCGGCCCGGACGTCGAGCTGGTCGAGCGGCTCTGCATCCACCCGCGCTATGTCGAGCGTGGCTGGTATCCGACGACTCTCGCGCCGCTCGTCCGGCGCCTCTCCGAACGACTCAGGGAGCAACAGCTGTGAGCGATGAGTTACTCTATTCGGGCAAGGCCAAGTCGGTCTACCGGACTGACGCGCCCGACGAACTCGTCGTGGTCTTCCGCGACGACATCACCGCCTTCGACGGCGGCAGGAAGGACGTGCTCGCCCGAAAGGGGGAGTACAACGCCCGGGTCTCGGCCCGTCTCTTCGACCTCCTCGAGGCGGGGGGGGTGCCGACCCACTTCCTCCGGCTCGAGAACCCGGTCCGGATGCGCGTGCGCCGGCTCGCCATGGTCCCGCTCGAGGTGATCGTCCGGAACGTGGCGGCCGGCTCGCTCGTCCGGAACTACCCGTTCGAGGAGGGGCA
>DAEF01000027.1 GCA_002495225.1 Methanoregulaceae archaeon UBA288
GGCTCGAGGCGGCAGACGTCCCGGCGACGCCGGCGGACCTCGCGGTGCTGCTCGCGCCGTTCTACGCACGTGAGCGGTTCAGCGAGATGAAGCTGCGCCGCCTCCACCAGTTCCTCGAGAGCGACCTCGCCGCGGGGCTCTGGTCGGCGTCGCCGGCACAGGTCGCCGATGGCTTCACCGAGACCTGGACGAGGCTGGCGGCCGTGATGGGCCAGCGCAGGGAGATGAAGACCATCGTCTTCGCGATGAAATGCCTGGGCCTCGCCCTCGTCATGGCCGGGGAGTACGGGTTCCCGTCGGAGGTGCTCGCCATCCCCGTCGACCTCCGCGTTCGCCGGCTGACCGAGGCCCTGGGGGCGCCGATCGCCTCGGACGACGCGGTCCGGGCGTACTGGGACGCGGTACTTGCCGGGGTGCGGGAGTCAAACCCGCGCGTAACCATGATCCACCTCGACTCGTTCGTCTGGCAGGTTGCCGACGATGTGGGCGAGCCGGCAGTCCGCGCGTACTGCCGGAAAATGGGGATGGGCTGGGCAGGGGACCGGATAGCGGTGCTGATCGGGACTGGTGCGAGTGGCCGGTGAGCGGGTGCTCGTGCTCATCCCGTGCAGCGGGCGGTAGCGGGCCAGGGCGAGCGACCTGCCGGCGGCTCCCCCCGTGCCCGGCATCGAGCAGGTGCGGGACCGTGCCTGGCCCGAGCTCGGCGCGCCACCGCCAGGGAGGACCGTGCCGGCGATCGAACCTGTACGACGAGCGACTGTACTCGGCCTGCGAAGGCGTGTTGGTCGGGATCGCACGCACCGGTCACCCGGCCATCGACGTGCTGATCTTCTCAGCGCTCTACGGCCTCGTCCAGCTTGCGGAGCCGATCGGCGATTATAACATGACCATGGGCACGGAGACCCCTGCTGGAGATCGGATGGATACCCACTGGCAGCGTTACGACATCTCTGCCGTACTGGAGCGGCATGTCCGCGACCGGGGCATCAGCCGGGTATGGTCGCTGCTCTCCTCGTCACCGCCCTCGTCGGGGTACCACCAGGTCATCGACCCCTTCTGGGACGCGACCACGGCCCCGTGTCTCCACGTTCGCACGCCCTGATTCAGCATGGACGCACCGAGGAGACGGGGAATTTGGCTTGCCGCGGTCATCGGACACTGTCCAGAACACCTCACGGGTACCCAGCCCGACACCGTGATTGTCTCCCCTTACCTCTCCTTTCCAGTAGAGTACATGGGGTGCTGAGGCATCCACATATTGCCGCGGGTATTGCGCCCGGAATTTCGATATCCTGGTTGGCCCTGGGTCGGGCAAGATCCGCGTGATCACCAAGGGTCGCCCGGCCCCTCGAGAGCGGGGTCGATCACGCGGCCGTCCTCGCGCTCACGTTCTCCGGGAAGGCCACGCTGGAAATGGCCGGCCGGATCGCCACGCAGACCGCGGGCGTCATCCACGGCTCTGGCCAGCCCGTCCGGCCGGCCGCGTCCGCCACCAGCCGCAACACCTCGTCCAGGGCCGGCGCGTACACGAGCACGACCGATGATGCAACCCGACGCTCCGGCACGGCCGTGAGCCGCCCCTTCGACCGTCCCGTATCCCACCCCGTCTCGAACCGGGCTGCGAGCAGGGGGCCCATACGAGCATCGGGTCATGCGGGGCGACGGCCCGGCGACGTCCAGGGGAGACGGCGCCTGAGAGGGAGATCAGCCCTCCGAGGACACTGCCGAATTTTCCCGGGCCGTCGATGGAAAAGATGCGAAATACTTAACGCAATAAAACGGCGATGGTGATTCAGACTGTGTGCACATGTCGACGCTTTTCTATACCCCGCCGGGATCAGGCCTGGACGACTGCCTTGAAAGGTTTCAGAGGTCTCTGCGTCAGGACCCTTTCCAGGCCCGGCTGATCGTTCCGTCGTCAGGGCTTGCCCGCTTTATCACGAAACGCATGAGTGGGCACATTCCCGCGTTCCGGAAGAACGCGGTGACGACCCCGGCACGATTCGCGGAGGAGCTCATCCGGGAGAAATGCCCGGAGTCGCTGATCATCGACGAACTGCTGGCACGACAGGTCCTCACCGACATCCTGCGGACCAGCCAGGAGGGCTCGTTGTTCTTCCATCCCGGGGCCAACCCGGGGAGAGCGGCGGACCTGTACACCCTCTTCCAGGAGATGTGCGCGTACCAGGACGAAGAGGTCTTCTTTTCCCGGTGTGACAGCCCGAAGATCGCCGGGATAGCGCTCCTCTATCATCACTACCGCTCGGTCCTCTCCCGGAACAACCTCGTCGACAGGCCCTCGGTCTACCAAAAGGCGACGACGCTCCAACCGGACAGGGACCTGCACCTCTTTGTCTATGGGATCTGGAACCCGTACCCGGACCTCAGGGGGTTCCTCCGGCACCTCGAACGGAACGTCGCGGCCTTCACCTGTTATCACCCGTATACCGAGAACCGGAAGATCTGCACCGACCGCGCAGAATGGCTCGGTGCTCAGGGTTCCGGCTCGATACCCGTGCGCGAGGAGCACCTCCCGTTTGTACACCTCTTCTCGGGCGCACAGCCCGGCAACCGGACGTCCACGAGACTGCTCGTTCACGAGTTCGCATCCCCCAGGGACGAGGTGGAGTCGATCGCGCAGGAGGTCCTCCGCCTCCTCGGGGAGGGCTTCGACTTCGACGAGATCGCGATAGGCGCGCCCGACCTCTCGGGAGCGACGGCGCTCATCGACGAAGTCTTTCCACAGTGCGGACTGCCCTTCACCTCCACCGCGACGATACCGCTCTCCGAGTCCCCTGTCGTCCAGGCGTTCGTCCACCTGCTCGAAATCCCGGTCACGGGGTACCGGAGAGAGGACGTCGTCGAGGCATACGCATCGCCGTACCTGGGACTGTTGCGGGGACAACCGGAGCTCACCCCGGCGATCGTCGAC
>DAEF01000102.1 GCA_002495225.1 Methanoregulaceae archaeon UBA288
CCGAACGGTGGGAGACGATTGCCGCATAGCCGGCGGTGCGCGCCATCTCCATCGCCTCGAGGGTGTCGGTCAGGGTGCCGATCTGGTTCGGCTTGATCAGCACGCAGTTGGCCGAGCCGATCTCGATCCCCTGCATGATCCGCTCGGGGTTCGTGACGAAGAGGTCGTCGCCGCAGATGAGGGCCCGGTCAGCAACCCCTTCGGAGAGGTCCGCGAAACCCTCGAAGTCCTCCTCGTGGAGGGGGTCTTCAACGTAGATCAGGTCGTAGCGGTCCACGAGCTCGGTGATGTACGCGATCTGATCCTCAGTCGTCCGGATCGCGTCCTTGTAGCGGTACGCCCCGTCCTTCCAGAGTTCACTCGCTGCCACGTCGATGCCCATGTTGATCGCGAAGCCGACCTCGTCGGAGACCGCGGTCACGGCCTGGTGCACCGTCTCGAAGGCGATCCGGTCGTCGATCGCGGGGGCCCAGGCCCCCTCGTCGCCTTTGCCTGAGCCCTTGCCCATGGCAACGAGGAGATCCTTGACCTTCCTGTGGACGGCAGCGTTCGCGAAGACCCCGTCCTCGGCGGTCGGCGCGCCTGTCGGCACGACCAGGAACTCCTGGATGTCGGTTGCGTTCAGCGCGTGCGCGCCGCCTCCGATGACATTCCCGAGCGGGAACGGGGTCTCGCCCGCGAAGCAGCCGCCGAGGTACCGAAAGAGCTCCTGGTCGAGGGCGGTCGCGGCTGCCCTCGCATTCGCGAGGGAGAGCGCGACAGCGACGTTCGCCCCGACTTTCGAGAGATCGGGAGTTCCGTCGTGGTTTCGGATCGCCCGGTCGAACCCGGGCTGATCGGACGCGTCCAGCCCGATCAGTTCGGGCAGGAGCCCCTGCTCCGCGTCGAGGATCGCCTCCGCAACCGGCCGCACCTTCGCCTCGTGGGTGCCGGTTGACGCGCCCGAGGGCGCGGCGGAACGGCCGAAGCCGGTGGTCGTCCAGATATCGGCCTCGACCGTCGCGTTGCCGCGCGAGTCGAGGATCCGTCGTAGCAGGACGGCCTCAATTGTTGTCATCTGCAGTCTACCTCCTCTTCACCGTGATCGGTATGACATTTTCTGCGAACTCTTGAAGAGCGATCTCTAGGGGATCGGTCTTCAGAACGTTGATGAGTGTAGGCGCGCCCATCGAGATCTGGAGAGCGCGGGCTCCGATGATCCTTGCTTTTTCGTAGCGAGTGTACGATTCCATCGTCTGCCTCAGAATGGTTGGATAAGAATGGGGTCGCTGAGATTCGAACTCAGGTCAGAGCATCCCGAACGCCCTAGGATACCAGGCTACCCCACGACCCCTCATTGGTACGGGTTGATCTCGTCGATGATCTCTTTGTGCGACAGGAGCATGCGCCTGCAGCAATACCGGAAGAGACCGAGGTCATCGAGGACCGCTTTCGGGTCCTCACCGGCATCGCGTCGCCGCTTGAACTCCTCCCAAACGGGCGAGACGACTTTACCGCATGTAAAACATCGTACGGGTATCATACACGTTACTCTCGGTCTTTATTTAATTTAACGGTACGACTTCTGGAACTTCGCACGCGCTCCGGGGCCATGAGGCTTCTTTGCCTCTTTCTGGCGCGAATCGTTGACGAGCAGCGTCCGGTCGTAGCCGACGTACAGTTCCTTGATCGCCGGGTCGTTGTGCCATTCGACGATGCCGCGCGCGAGCGCGGTCCGGATGGCCTCGGCCTGGCCCATGATCCCGCCGCCCACGACCGTGACCGAGGCGTCGATCCCCTCGATACCGGCCGGGTGGAGGAGCAGGGGCTCCGCGATCTTCATGCGGGTCAGCTCGGTGCCATAGGCCTCGAGCGGGACCGAGTTGATCCGGATCATGCCGCCGCCCTCGCGGAGGGTGGCACGCGCGATCGCGGTCTTGCGCTTTCCGCTGGTGTTGATCACCTTTGCCATACGTTCACCTTGTTTCAATATTTCGCGCCGAGGAAGGTCGCGATCGCACCGATCGTGATATATCTCGGGTTGTTCAGCCGGTCGATATGCGCCTCGGGCAGGGACTCGCGCTCGGCGTCAGCGAACTCGTGGGGCACACCCACGTAGGTCTTGATCGCCTTGTACGCTGCGACGCCGCGCTGGCGCTTGTACGGGAGCATGCCACGGATCGTCCGCTTGACAATGTGGTCGGGGCGCCGGGGATAGAACGGCCCGCCCTCGCGCGAGCCGCGCTCGCGTTTCTCGCGGAAGTCATGGAGCACATGGGCCCGCGCGCCCGACACGATCGCCTTCTCTGCATTGACGATCGCGAACTCTTCGCCTGCCAGCGCGCGCTTCGCGACCGTGGACGCGAGCCGCCCGAGCAGGAGATTCTCCGCATCGATCACCGTTACCATCTCGGTCACCTCAGGATCCGCACCCGGCTCCCCTTCGGGTTGTCGTTCAGGAGCTCTTCGATCGTCATGCAGGTACCGTTCGCGCCCGTGATCTTATCGGCCGCCTGGGCCGAAAAGTTCAGGGCCGCAACCTGGACGGCGCGGTCGATGACGCCCGTGCCGAGCACCTTGCCCGGAACGAGGATCGTCTCGCCGTCGGCCGCGTAACGGTTGATCTTGCTGACGTTCACCTCGGCGCGCGCGTTCGTCGCGCCCTCGAGGCGGAACGCGATGTCGCGCCAGACCTGCGCTTCATTCTCGCGCGAGGCCGCTTTCAGCGTCATGATTAAATTTTTCAGACGCGGATTGGTCTTCTCTCGTGTAAGTGTCATTGCTATCCCTCGGCAATCTCGTCAAGTGCGCGTGAGAATTCCTCGCCTCGCGTCCTGAGGAAGCGGACTGACTGGCGGAGGATCTCGGTCGCCGGAATCGATCCGTCTGATTCGACCGTGAAGATAAACCGGTCGGCTTCCGTCCCGACGCGGATCGCGGGCTGGTCCCCGATCCCCGTCGAGAGGCATCCCTTCTCGCAGAGCCGGCAGAGCGAACAGTCCTCTATCCGGGCCTCGTCGATCGCGACCGTCCGTCCGGTGAGGCGGAGGACCTGGCGGGGGCAGGTGTCGACGCAGACCCCGCAGCCGTCACAGCGTGCATCGACGGTCAGGGCTGGGTAGTTCTTGTACCCGCAGATGGTGGTCGGCTGCCACTTCGCGTGGGCCTTTCCGGTCGCGAGGATCGCGCGGGCCTCGACCACGACCTTCTGCCCCTTCTCGAGCTTGACGATCGGGATATCTCCCTGGGCGGGGCCGGCTTCGCTGTCGTTCGGGATCAGGTCCCGCGACCAGACCATTCCCGGCCCCTCGACCGAGATCGTGTACGAGACCGTGCATCGATCGCAGCCCTGCCCCTCGCAGGTGCACTCCTCGATCGGGACGTAGGTCCCGGTCTCGGTCCGCAGGGGCACGAGCCCGAGACGGTGCGCGAGCATCTCGTCGAAGAGCCCGCTCGTGTTGTCGTAGATCCCGACCGAGTCGATCGCGAGCTTCGGAACCTCGCTCGCCATCGCGCGTCGGATCGAGTTCGCAAAGGCGGGCATCGCGCCCGACAGGATGAACCGGCAGGAGTGCTCGTCGCGGTGCTGGCACTCGACCTGCATCAGACTCTCCTGCCCCGGCGTCCGCCCTTTGCGCGGATCGCATCGTGCGGGACCGGGGTGACGTCCTCGATCCGCCCGATCCGCATGCCTGCACGCGACAGGGCACGGATTGCAGCCTGCGCACCGGCACCGGGCGAGCGCTGCTTGCCCTTGCCGGGCGCGCGGACCCGGACGTGGAGGCCGACGAAGCCTTTGTCCATGGCGGACTGGGCCACGTCGCTCGCCATCTTCATGGCCGCGTACGGGCTCGACTCGTTCCGGTCCTGCTTGACGACC
>DAEF01000167.1 GCA_002495225.1 Methanoregulaceae archaeon UBA288
CGCGAGAACAAGCAGGCCACCGGCGCCGGCGCGGACCGTGTCTCCGAGGGGATGCGGCTCGCTTTCGGCAAGGCCGTCGGCACCGCGGCACGTGTCGCACCGAAGCAGAAGATCTTCACGGTCTACACCACCGAGCAGTACATCGACAAGGCGAAGGTCGCGATAAAGAGCGGCGGATACAAGCTCCCGTCGCCCTCGCGCACGGTTGTCGAGCACCGGGCTCCTGCGGCCTGAATATTTTTTTTTCGTCTCTCCCCCAGCCCGCACCCGCGGGAGCCTTCGTTGGTCCGTCGCCTCGGATCCTATTTCTGAGGCATCTATATATCGGGCCGTCCATACCTGATCCACCGCGCACACGCCGGAAATACTCCAATACGCTACGGATCGATCCATATGAGTCCAGCCAACGTCACCGTCTACCGCCTCAGTCCCGCCTGTGACATCTCCGATGTCGAGGTCGGGACCATCTACCTGGGGCACGTCCAGGGGTTCGCCACTTTCGGCTCCTTCGTCCAGCTCACCGATCGCCTCAAGGGCCTCGTCCACAAGTCCAACGTCCGGACCAATCACAACGAGGGTGACGAGATCCTGGTCCGCGTCAAGCAGATCCGCCCGAACGGGAACATCGACCTCGAGGAGGTGATCCTGCCGGCGTACGAGGTGAAAACCGTGGCGAAGCAGGTGGTCACGACCAAGCTCGCCGACCTCGGCAACCGGATCGGCCGGACGGCCACGGTCATGGGCGAGATCGCCCAGGTCAAGCAGACCAGCGGCCCGACCATCTTCACGCTCGTCGACGAGACCGGGACCGAGAACGCCGCCGCCTTCGTCGAGGCCGGGGTCCGGGCCTATCCCGAGGCGAACCTGGGGGACATCGTCCAGGTCTACGGGCAGGTCATGCAGCGAAACTCCCAGGTCCAGGTCGAGGTCGGCTCGCTCTCGGTCCTCTCCGGCCCGGAAGCCGACGAGGTCCGGACCCGGATCGAGGAGGCGCTCGAGCTCCGCGCCGAGCCCGCCGACCTCCCCCTGCTGGTCGAGAGCGAGGTCATGGCCCTCCTCCGGCCGCAGATGCGCGCAGTCGCGAAGGCCATCCGGAAGGCGGTCTTCGTCTCGCAGCCGATCCTGCTTCGCCACCACGCGGACGCAGACGGCATCTGCTCGGCCGTCGCGATCGAGCAGGCCGTGGTCTCCCTGATCCGCGAGTCGGGCGGGGACTTCGACGCCGACTACTTCCTCTTCAAGCGGGCGCCGTCGAAGGCCCCGTTCTACGAGATCGAGGACGTCACCCGCGACCTGGACTTCGCGACCAAGGACCTGGCCAGGTACGGCCAGAAGATGCCGCTCGTCCTTTTGACCGACAACGGGTCGACCGAGGAGGACGAGCCGGCCATGAAACAGGCACGCGTCTTCGGCCTCAAGCTCGTCGTGGTCGACCACCACCACCCCGACGCGGTCATCGACCAGTACCTCGAGGCCCACGTCAACCCGTACCACGTCGGCGGCGACTACGGGATCACCGCGGGCATGCTCGGGACGGAGATCGCGAGGCTGATCAACCCCTCCGTCGAGGACGCGATCAAGCACCTGCCGGCCGTCGCGGGCGTCGGCGACCGGTCGGAGGCCCCCGAGCGGCAGCGGTTCCTCGATCTCGTGGCCGACCGCTACACCGAGGACGAGTGCAAGGCCATGGCCCTCGCCCTCGACTACGAGCAGTTCTGGCTCCGGTTCAACGACGGGCGCGAGATCGTCAAGGAGATCCTGGACCTCGGTTCCGACCACGAGCGGCACGAGCAGTTCGTCTCGCTCCTGGTGGAGGGCGCGAACCAGATGATCGCGGACCAGCTGGAGGCGACCATGCCCCACGTACAGGAGCGCGTGCTCGAGAACGGCGCCCGCCTCTTCCTGCTCGATGTGGAGATCCACGCGCACAAGTTCACCTTCCCGCCGCCGGGCAAGACCTCGGGCGAGGTCCACGACCGCCTCTGCCGGGCCAACCCCGGCACGCCCGTGGTCACGATCGGGTTCGGCCCCGACTTCGCCGTGCTCAGGTCGCGCGGGGTCCTGATGAACATCCCGCGCATGGTCCGCGAGCTCCGGACAGAGGTCACGGGCGGGGGCGTGAGCGGCGGCGGCCACCTCGTGGTCGGGTCGATCAAGTTCGTCGAGGGGATGCGCGAGACCGTCCTCGAGGCGCTGATCGCGAAGATCGCCGGGGCCGAGATCGCGGCGCCCCGGCTCGAGTAAAACCCCCTTCACTTTTTTCGAGACTCCGTGACAGGTGGAGCAGCCGCCGGCGACAGTTCTGTACAATCCGGAGGGCGTACTCCCGGTTTGCTCAACTTCCCCTGCGCGGCCGCTCGGCCGGCTCGATCTCCTGCAGGATCTTCCGCGACAGGTACCCGGCGTAGATGTCGGGGCAGGTGAAGATCCCCGTTACCCTGCCGCCATCCTCCAGCACCGACAGGGACTCCTGGCGGTCGGCCAACAGGAGCACTTTCAGCGAGGGCCCCGTCTGCTCTTCCGCGTCGTGGGAAAAGAGACACGAGTCGAGGTCGCTCCCGCCGATATGGCACCGTATCGGCGCGGACTCTGCGAGCTCCTTTCGCTCGACGATCAGGGAATCTCTCGCATCGCTCGTCGACGAGCTGCCTACTCCCGGGAGCGATCGACGATGCGTCCTACCCCCGACGGGTTCACCGTGCAGGCGATCGTGAACCAACCGGCAATCGGCAACCCGGGGCTTCTCCAGGACCCGAAGCGCAAGAATGCAGGACTGTTCCAGTCCGGTACGAGAGACGGGGTATCCCCTGTGGATAACCGGGTCTCTCCCTGTTGAACGGTCAGTAAAAAAAGAGGGATCAGAGCCAGCCGTCGTCGCGTTTCCGCTGGACATAGACCACGCCGAGGGCGACCAGTGCGACACCCGCGACCGCGGCGAGTACCATCATCCAGGCGTCACCGAAGCCCGATCCGCCCGTGGCGGAGGCTGCTGCCGCCGATGAGTTGTTGACCACCATGGGGGCGAGCGTGCTCCTGACGTACGGCGTCGCCGTCACGGTCGGGGTTCCATACTCAGGCCAGTCCGCAACCGGATCCTCCGTCAGGTTCGTTCCGCTCGAGAGCGGCGAGGGGAGGGTGCGCTCCGGCAAGGGCGTCTCCTCGGGCGTCGGGGTGTCGTTGATGGGGATGCCGTACGAGACCCCCAGGTTGCCCGTCTGGTACGCGATCGGGCTCACCGTGGTGACCTCCGTCGTCGGCTCGGGGGTCGGCGTCGGGAACGTCGTCGGGACGGTCGTGGTCGGCTCCGTCGTCGGGACGGTCGTGGGTACGGTCGTCGTGACCACCGTGATCGGCAGGGGCGTCGGGATCGTCGTCTCGACCGTCACCGTCGTCGGGTATGGTGTCGGGATCGTGGCGCCCGGAGTCAGCACGGGCCAGCCCGGCGCACCTCCGACCAGCGTCGGGTATGTCGTCGCTACCGGCTGCACGGGTGGGAGGGTTGTCGCCGCTGCCACCGGCTGGTAGCCCCCGGACTGCGGGAGGGTCGGGATCATCGAGTAGGGGACCCCCGGCGTCACGACGATAACGGTCGGCTGCCCGGCGGCGGGGAGGGTGGTCGAGCGGGGGGTCGCGACCGTCCCGGGGTTCGCCACGGTGTCGCCCGAGATCGAGTACGTGCCCTTTCCGGTCACGAAGGTGGCGGGCTTCCCGTCCATGTCGTTCAGCCGCGCGACCCTGATCTCGATCGGCGTGTCGCCCGGCCCGATCACCGTGAACGTCAGAACGGCAAGCGGGTAGTCTCCATTTTTGTACCCGTCGGTGAAGTCGCCGACCATCACGTTCAGCTCGTGCGACGAGAGGAGCCCGGCGACCGTGCTGTGCCCGACCTTGAAGTCGCAGCTCTCGTACCTGAGCATCTGGGCGTTCCAGTCGAAGTAGAGCGAAATGTCCCTGGCGATGGGATTGAGGTTGTTGTCGTACATCACCTTGACCTGGACGGTCTGGTCCGTCTTCCAGCTCGCTTCGGCCGGAGAGAGGTATACCTTCGCCATGCCTCCGGCCGACGCGATGGGTACGGCGCAGAGCAGCAGCAGAAGGATGAGGGATAAGCAGCGAGTATTCATGACCGGCTCCTGACCGGCAGCGAGAACTGCCCGGTCGAGTGCGTAATCGTGATCAAAAGGTTTTTCTGTGAACTGATGAAGATTGCGCTCGTGACCCCTCCCCTGGCCCGTTTCCTTCAAAACCAAGAAGTAGCTGCAGCACGAGTACGTGAAGCATGATTGAACCGGCGCCCGAAAAGCGCGACGACGGGACCCCGCCCGCCCCGAACCAGGCCGACCTCTTCGGCGCGCTCGGCATCTCGGATGCCCTCGTCCGGGCCATCAGGGAGCTCGGGTTCGAAGAGCCGACCCCCATACAGACGCAGGCGGTACCGGCAGCGCTCGCCGGCCGCGACGTCATCGGCCAGGCCCAGACGGGAACCGGGAAGACGGCCGCCTTCGGCCTCCCCGTCGTCGAACGCGTGGACCCG
>DAEF01000114.1 GCA_002495225.1 Methanoregulaceae archaeon UBA288
CAGACGTAGACCACCAGGTCGTCGCGACCGGGGTACCTGACGCCCCAGTCGAGCGTGCGCGTGATGCACCAGTCCCTGAGGCCGTCGCGGACCCAGCCGAGCGCGTAGTTGCGGGCGTTCGCGGTCCCCTTCAGCTGCTCGAGGTGCTCGAGCAGGAACGGCCCGAAGGTGGAGAGCCGGAAGAAGAAGTGCTCCTGCTCGCGGAGTTCGGCCCGCGTGCCGCAGACCGTGCAGACCGGCNNGCTCGAGGTGCTTGCCGCAGCCCTGATCGCACTCGTCGCCGCGGGCCTCGGTCCCGCAGTGCGGGCAGAGGCCCTTGACGTAACGGTCGGGCAGAAACCGCCGGCAGGTCGGGCAGTAACTCTGCTCGATCCGCTCCGCGTAGACGTGGCCGTTCTCTTCGAGCCGCCGCACGATCGCCTGCGTCCGCCGGTGGTTGGTCTCGCCGTCGGTCATGCCGAAGTGGTCGAAGAGGATGTCCATACGGCGGAAGGTGCCATCGAAGTGCTCGTGGTAGCGGCGGTNNTCGGCCGGGCTAGTGCCCTCGGCCTCGGCGCTCACGACGATCGGCGTGCCGTGGTTGTCCGAGCCGCAGACGAAGACGATCTCCTCGCCGCGATGGCGACGATAGCGGACGTACATGTCCGCCGGCACGTACGTGCGGAGGTGGCCGAGATGGCACGAGCCGTTCGTGTACGGGAGGCCGCAGGTTACGAGCCGGGGCGCATCGCTCATGCAGAGCTTTTTGAGAGCGATCGGATATATAGTACGGGCGGATGGCGACACGACAACGGCTCGAAACACGGGGGTTCGGCGGAGAAACCCCGATACCGCCTCTATCGCGGCTTGCGGAACGGATCCGGGATCGGCCCGGGATCGAGGCCGACCTGACCACGTTTCGCCTGCTCGAGACGCTCCGCCCCCAGGTGGCGGCGGGGATAGGGGCCGTTGCAGCGGGGGGCGCCTTCTACGGCGATCGCTGGCTCGCGGCGATCGGGGGAGTCCGGGACGGGGTTCTCCGGGACGCCCCGTTCCCCGAGCCCGTCGCACTGGGCATGGACGCCCGGGCGATCGCGGCGGAGGTGCGGGGCCCGTTCGCCGCGATGCCGGCACCGTCGGCGCTCGGCATCGTCGACCGCCACTTCGGCGACGAGACGGAGGCGGGTGCGGCCGTTCGTGACGTCAGCGGGAGCCTGATGCGTGCCATGCGCGACGCCGGGGCCGCCGGCCACGTCCTGCTCACGTCATCCCCGGCGGATGACGAGCTCGAGGACCTCGCCTCGCCCTTCACGTTCTTCTACTGTCCCGACGCCGGGCCGGACACGCTCGACATCCTGCTCGACCACCAGCGCGCGTTTGCGCTTCCGGGAAGGCGCGTCGCCGAGCTCGAAGGCCTGGTCGACCAGTTCGGGCGCCGCACGGTGTACCTGGTCGACCCGACCGGGGAGGAGGTTGCCGCGGCCCTCGAGGTCCTGGATGGCGACAATCTCAGGATCGGCGGGTTCTGCCGGGAAGAGTGCGATCCGTACTGGCAGCGGCTCGCGGCTCTCTGATCAGTCCCGGGTGCCGAGCGCGGACCGGATCCGTGCCGCGTCCGCCCCGCCCACCTGTGCCGCTGCGCTCGTGAGCGATTGCGCGGCCATGCGCCGGACGAACGGGTTCTCGTCGTCGAGACGCCCGAGGAGCGGGTCGATCGCCGCCGGAGCGGGATCGGCCCCGAGCCCCTTCGCGGCCATGTACCGGACGTGGTCCTTTTCGTCCTCGAGAAGGGCGACGAGTGCCGGGGACACGCGGGGGTCGCGGATGCCCCCCAGGGCTTCGGCTGCACGATAACGCACGACCCACGACGGATCGCCGAGCGCTGCGATCAGGGCGGGCACCGCCTCCGGCCCCAGGCCGGCAAGGGCACGGGTTGCCGCAGCGCGGACGACCTTTTCGGGGTCCACGAGGGCCGCGATCAGAGCGGGAACGACCACGGGGCGGTTGCACTGTGCGAGGGTCAGGGCGGAAAAGGCCCGGATGGCGGGATCCGGCCCTTCGCGAAGGGTCTCGATGAGCGGCCCGACGGCGTCATCGATGGTGGGAGCGTCGTGCGACATAAAAAACGAGGTTACTGCTGTTGCTGCTGGAGGAGCTCTATCTCCTTCATGGTCTTCTCGGCCAGTTCTTTCATCCTTGCCGAGATCCGGTTCGACGCCGAAAACTCCACGGTCCGCATCGCGTTCGCGATCTCCGAGCCGAGCACGAAGATGGCGTACTTGTGCTCGAGCTTGCTCTTGTGGGCCTGCTTCGGCGTGATCCTGAGGGCGTCGTACTGGGAGAAGTGCAGGTCGGGACTTGTTGCCTCGAAGTACTCCTTGATCTCCGAGAGCATCTGGTGCAGAATGATCAATTCGTCCTTGTGCATAATCCCTCTCCGCAGATTAAAATGGAGGGCGTATCATAAAAATATACTCGCTTCTACGGCAGTTTCATCAGTCGGACCGAGAGGGGCCGCTTGATCACCCCCGAGAAGTCACGTGCGGCGACGAACTCGACGCCGCGACCGACGAGACGGTCGAGCAGGCGCTGGTCGACGGCGGTGTCTGCCACGACACCGGCGATCTGGCCGCTTACGCCGTCGAGGGTCCGATCGATCTCATCCGCCCGCACCTCGGAGAGCACCCCGAAGTCGGCCGAGAGGAACCGGGCCACCGTTTTTCCCGAGACCCGTTCGAGGTGGTTGCGGAGCGACGAGGGCTCCTTCGGATCCTCCTCGGACTCCGGCGGGGGCAGCGGTTCGGGGGGAACCGCTGTCCCACTGCTCTCGATTGCGACCTTCGGAGTCGCTCGCCGCTCTCCGTCCTCGGCGTAATACTGCTCACGCACGTACTCGACCGGGATCTTGTTTCTGAGGGCCTTGATGATCTCCTTCCTGGTCATGTCCTCGACGGACTTGCCCCGGGGCGAGAACGCGACAAAGTCGATGTCGGCGATCTGGAGGAGCTCGCGGAGGATCAGCTCGCCCCCGCGGTCACCGTCCAAAAAGGCTGTCGCCGTCTTCTTGTCCGAGAGATCGACGATCGTCTCGGGGACGTTCGTCCCCTCGACTGCCACCGCGTTCTTGATCCCGTACTTGAGGAGGTTGATCACGTCCGCCCTCCCTTCGACGATGATGATCGCATCCGAGTCGACGACGTTCGGACCGGCAGGGATCTTGTCGTCGCCGATCGCCTCGATCTTCTCGATACGGATCGCCTCGCGGACCTCGTCGAGGAGGATGTAACTGTCGATCGCCCCCTCGTCGAAGTGGTCCAGCAGGAGCTCCTTCGCCCTCTCGACGATGCGCCGCCGCTTGGTAACCCTTATATCTTCGATGGAATCGACCGCGACCCGGGCGACGCAGGGTCCAACGCGGTCGATGGTCTCAAGCGAGGCCGCCAGGATGGCAGTCTCAGCCCGATCGAGCGATGACGAGATGTAGATGTCTCCACGTGTCTCGCCCTTCTTACTTGTGATCTGGACGTCTATTCGACCTACACGTCCAGTTCGTTGCAGATCTCGCAGATCGAGGTCTTCGCCGAGCAACCCTTNNGGTTTCTCGACCACCCCCTCTGCCTGCAAGGTAAGGTGAATGAGATACTTGGTCGTGTCAGGTGAATACACGTGATCACACCCCCATGTCGTCTGCCGGGAAATGACCGCTTGAACATAGGTACTCTATTATATATACAGAACCGCTACTTAAATGCGCACCCCACCGCGCGGGCCATCACGGCGCACACGCTCGAGGGACGGGGAGCCCCTGCTCGCGGGCCTGGAGATCGGCACCGGTTCCTGGAACGAAGGCCAATTCTTCCCCTTCCGCCACTGTCCGGTTCCCCTTTGCGAGGGCATTTATAGCAGG
>DAEF01000144.1 GCA_002495225.1 Methanoregulaceae archaeon UBA288
GGGGATCTGCGAGGATAATCCCCTCACCGCCACGAGAGGGGAAACCGGGATCGGGCGAGGTTATATCAGGCGGCCTGACCGCTTATCGGACGAGCACGGCCAGCGTCTCGAGGTGCGGGGTGTGAGGGAAGAGGTCGAACGGGGAGAGGGATGAGATCCGGTATCCCGCGTCGATAAACGACCGGAGGTCGCGGACGAGCGAGTCCGGATTGCAGGAGACGTAGACGAGAACGGGCGCGCCGGCCAGCACGGCTTGTTTGAGCGCTTTGCCCGTCAGCCCGACCCGGGGCGGGTCGACGATGACGACGTCCGCCGGCTCGCGGAGCGGCCCGCCGGCGAGGGTCTCGACCGTCCCGGGCACGAATTCGGCGTTCTCGATGCGGTTGACGAGGGCGTTCTCGACGGCCGCGGCGATGTTGGCGGGCGAGGAATCGATCCCCGTCACCCGTCCGGCGGCCCCGGCGAGCGAAAGTTCGATCGCCCCGCTGCCGCAGTAGAGCCCCAGGACGCGGCTGTCCGGGCCGAGCGGAACCGCTTCCCGGATCCCGCGGTAGAGCAGTTCTGCGGCGGCCGTGTTGGTCTGGAAGAACGTCTGCGGGTAGATCCGGTAAGTCAATCCGGAGAGGCGTTCCTCGATGAACGGGGCCCCGGCGACGGTCCGGACGGTCTCGTGCTCGATGGTATCGGCGCCGCGGCTGTTGACGACGTGGACGAAGCTCCTCATCTCCGGGACGGCCGCCCCGAGACGCCCGGCGAGCGGGGCGAGATCGATCTCCGGGAGAGGCGTCGTCACGAGGAGGACCATGAGCTCGCCCGTCCGCTTGGCCTCCCGGAGGACGAGGTGGCGGAGCCGGCCCTTGCGCGTCGCCGGCTCGAAGCCCTCGAGGCCGTGCGCCCGGGCGAACTCGAGCAGGACGGGGAAGACGCGCCCGACGACGGGGGAGAAGATCGGACACTCCTCGAGCGGCAGCGTCCGGCGGTAGGTCTGCCTTTTGCGGCCCGTGGCCTTCTCCCGGAGGCCTAGGGCGAGAGCGCCGTGCTTTTCCCCGAAGGCGAATTCCATCTTGTTCCGGTAGCCGTAGAGGTCGGGCGACGGCGCAACGGGCCCGAGGGCGGAGACCGCGTCGCCGAGCCCTCCTTCCTCGAAGATGCGTCTGAGGTGCCGCTCCTTGAGCTCGAGCTGGGTCGAGTAATCGAAGTGCTGGAAGAGGCAGCCGCCGCACGCCCCGAAGTGGCGGCAGCGCGGTTCGGCCCGCCGCGGGGACGGCCGTTCGATGCGGATGATCTCGGCGACGCGGGCGGCGCCGCGCTCGCCGACGACCTGGACCCGGACGGTCTCGCCGGCGACGGCGCCGGGGACGAGGATCCTGTGCCCCTCCGCCGTCGCCGTTCCGGCGCTCCCGGGAAAGTCGACGCCCTCGATCTCCACGGCGAGATCCGGCGCGAGGAACCGGTCGAGCATCCGGCGGACCTTGTCCACGGGGAAACCGACGACGTTGTCGTAGGAGCCCTTGAGCCGGGCGACGAACGAGTCGCCGATCTCCTGGACGGCGTAAGCGCCCGCCTTGTCGAGGAAGCTGTCCCGGTCGAGGTAAGCCTCGATCATGTCGTCCGTCAGCGTGCGGAAGGTCACGTAGGTCAGGTCGTATCCGGTGAGAAGGCGGTCGCCCGCCTTGCGGTAGAAGGCGAGTCCCGTGATGACGCGGTGCCGGTGCCCCGAGAGCGACCGGAGCATGTCCCGCGCCGCCTCCCGGTCGGACGGCTTGCCGAGGATGCGCAGTCCCAGGGCGACGACGGTGTCCGCGCCGATGACGGCCGCGTCGGGGAAGGCCTCGGCTCCGCGCCTGGCCTTCAGGACGGCGGCGGCGATGGCGAATTTCAGGGGGTCCTTTTCAGCGATAGCGGCCTCGTCGACGCCGGTCGGAAGGACGCGGAACTCCGGCGCGACCCTGGCCATGAGCTCCCGGCGCCGGGGCGAGGCCGAGGCGAGGACGATGTCCATGCGGCCTATTGTACCCGAACACGGCCCGGTCCGCTCGTGTGCCGGCCTCACCTGACGAAGAGCTTCGAGCCCCACTCCATCTCGACGGCGTACTCCATGCAGCGCGCGAAGATGTCGTAGTCGAACTCGGGGCAGGCCGGGCCGTGCGCTCCCAGCATGGCCGCCGTGTTCGCGGCGTCGAAAGAACGGACGTCCTGCATGTAGGGCCGGTAGGCCTCGAGATAGGAATCGTAGAGGGTCTCCAGGCCGTTCCGGGGCCGCGCCGCGAAGCCCTCCGGCCCGCACGCCTCGAGCCCCTCGATCCGGAAGAACCGTTTGACGTAGGCGACGAGCTCCCCGATCCCGGTCGCCCGGGGGTTGACGATGTGATAGATGCCGCCGTCGAGGCCGCTCTCCAGGACGGCCATGAAGGCGTCCACGCAGTGTTCGATCGGGACCAGGTTGATGCCGCCCTCCCGGCCGGCCTCGATGCGGAGGGGCATGAAAACGGTCCCGTCCTCTTCCAGGCGGACGCCCTGACCGGACGCCCTCCTGCCGCCGCGCTCCCGGATGTCGGCGAGATAGATGTCGCGCAGGAAGATGGCCGCCTTGACCGGAAAGTAGAGGGCGTTGAAGCGCAGGGTCCGGCCCGTCCGGGAATCGCCATAGACGATCGTCGGACGGTAGACGTTGAGCCGGATGCCCTCGCGCCGGCAGACGTCCCGGGCCAGAACCTCCCCGCGGGCCTTGGTCTCTTCGTAGACGTTCGTGAACGGGCCCGCCTCGACCCAGTCCTCCGGGCATCGTCCCGACCTCCGTCCCGCGGCGTAGGCCGTGCTGACATGGTGGAAGAAGACGCAGCCGGAGCGGACCGCGAAGTCGAGGACGTTCCGGAGGCCTCCGATGTTCGCCGCTTCGATCTCGGCCCGCTTGCGCTCGGCGAAAGCCGTACTCGAAGCGCAGTGGACGATCTCGTCGATCCCCCCGAGACTCTCGAGGACTCCGGCCGCCGCGGCGGACCAGCCGGGATCGAGGATATCGCCTTCGGCGACGGTGAGACGGCAGCGCGCCGCTTCCTCCAGGCCGAACCAGTCGGCCAAGCGGGCGATCCGATCGCGCGCCGTGAGCTTTTTCGAGGAGCGGGCCAGGACCGTGACGGGATAGCCGGCCTTCAGCAGGGCGAAGGCGAAGTGACTGCCGAGGAAACCCGTCGCGCCCGTGACCAGGATGCGGCTCGTCCGGTCCGCCCTCTTTTCCCGGAGCCGGCCGGATTCGATCCTCATGACCTCGCTTCCGCCATCAGACGCGATAGAGGAAGTTCTCCTTCCGGGAACATCCCTGGGAAAAGACGTATTTCAGGGACAGGACGCCCGGGACACGGGCGGCGAGGGCGTCCAGCCAGGGATCGAGCTCGGGCATGGCCGCGCCGATCTTCGCCTGTTCGGCCGGATCCGTATGGTCGATGTAGTAATCGTACTCGAGGATGGCCCGCTTCCCGAAATCCATGGGCGTCAGGAAGCCGAAGTCGTGGTCGATGCCGTGGGCGCCGGCGACGCGGGCGAAGCCGTCCAGGATCTCGTGGAGGACGTCGAGCCGGTCCGGCGGGAGATAGACCAGGAACGCGAACATGTGCTTGCGCCGCGACATGCGCGCGCTGACGATCCGGTGCATGTTGAGCCAGACCATGTCCGTCATCTCCGCACGGGCGTAGAGCTCCCGGTAGAAGGGGCGGAGGGTTTCGGGGACGGCCTCGGCGATCGTCTCCGGCGAGGGCTGGAGGACGGCTTCGACGAGAGGGCGCATTTCCGGCCGGCAGAGCATCTCGTACGGCCGCTCGCTCCCCGCGTATTCCCGGACGAGGTCTAGCCAGCGCGGCTCGAGAAGCCGCGGCAGGCCGAGCATCATGGTCCGCAGCAGCGATGAATCGATGACGGCCGGGACCATGTCCCGGATGGCGTCCCGGGCGTACCGGTCGGCGACCGCGAAGACCATGTAGCTCACGCCGAGCGCGTCCGGGAGGGCCGTCTTGAGCTTGCCGGCCAGGCCCTCGTCCGGCGACAGGAACCCGGCGACGTAATGGGCGCCGAGGACGGCCACGGCCAGGCCGATCCTCCTCTGTCCCAGCTCGCGGGCGAAGCGGACGGCCTCGTCGAGGCCTTCGAACGGCACGAGAAGCCCTTCCTCGTCGTCCGTCGCCGGGTGAAGCTTGACGAAGGCCCGGGTGCAGATGCCGGGAGAAGGCAGGACCCCATGTTCGAAGGCGAAGTGGTTCGGCGCCCGCTTGTCGTTGAGCCGGAAGACGCCGCCGTCGCGGCCGACGAACTCCATATCGACGAAGTTGTCCGCGGCCGTGCCGTAGACGTTGGACCAGGTCGAGAACGTGCCCGTGCAGACGATGTTGCCGCAGACCGTGGCCGCCGGTTCGGCGGCGTTGACGCGGAGGCCGCGCCGGCGGGCTTCCCGCTGAAGCTCGAACGACGTCACGCCCGCTTCGACGGCGGCCGTCCAGTTGTCGGTGTCGAAATCGATCTTCCGCATCCGGTTCATGTCGAGGACGATGCCGTCCGTGAAGACGAAGCCGAAGACGCTGCCGCCGTTGCCCCGGATCGCAAAGGGCAGGCCGAGGGCGTTGGCCAGGCGGACGACCGCCGCGACCTCGTCGCGCGATCCCGGGAGGACGACGTAGCACGGCATCTGCGGACCGGCCAGCGGGAAGGGGTCGTCGGCATAGGTCCAGAGGACGGCCGGGTCGTTCGACGCCCATTCCGGACCGACGATCTCCCGGAGCCTCCGCAAGGCCTCGTCCTCGGCGGGCCGGAGCATTTCGCCGCCTTCGCGCCGGTATTCCGCGACGTAGTCCTTGAGCGCCCGCATGACGGCCGTCGGCCTCATCCCGGTGACGAAATGGCACTGGGGGTCGCAGATGCCGCAGAGCGTGCACGTGTCGGCGCTCTCCAGAAGCGCTTCCGTGACCGGGATCCGTCCTTCGGCCAGGCCCCGGTAGAGGTCCATGCGTCCCTGAGGGTAAAAAGTGACGAACCCGCTCTCGGGGCCCGACGCGCAGAGGCCGTTCCCGAGATAGTCGATCTTGCACATGGCGTAATGGCGGCATTGGGCCGCCGTGGCCAGGACGTCAGCGTCGATCCGCGGCATGGACGACCTCCTGGGGCTTGCGCCCGGAATAGACGACGGCGATACCGAGGGAGAGGCGCCGGAAGGCGACGTCGGCGAATCCGGCCCGGCCGAGACGGCGGACGACGTCCTCGGGGGTGTCGAAGACCCGGATGGATTCGGCGAGATAACGGAACGGTCCGTCCGTGCCGGTGATGAGCCGCGCGCCCGGGACCATGATGCGGTCAGTATAGAACGCGTAGAGGGACCTCTGCCAGCGGCGCCGCGGCAGGGAGAACTCGAGTATGGACAGCCGACCTCCGGGCTTGAGAACACGGTGGATCTCGCCGAGCCCGCGGTCGGGGTCGACGAGGTTGCGCAGGCCGAAGCCGACCGTCGCCGCGTCGAACGAGGATTCGGAGAACGGCAGGAGCTCGGCGTCCCCCCCAACGAAACCGACGGTGCTGCCCCGGCGGGCCCGGGCGGCCTTGGACCGTCCGGCCTCCATCATGGGCAGGTTGAAGTCGCAGACGGCCGCCAGCCCGGCCGGCCCGATGCGTTTCCCGGCCAGGAGGGCCAGGTCGGCCGTCCCGCCGCAGACGTCGAGGAGCCTGTCGCCGGGCCCGAGCCCCAGCCCCCGGACGGTCGCCCGCTTCCAGAGGAAGTGCAGGCCGAGGCTGAGCACGGCGTCGGCCCGGTCGTAGGTCCCGGCGATCGGCGTGA
>DAEF01000059.1 GCA_002495225.1 Methanoregulaceae archaeon UBA288
ATCAACGTGCTGCCCTCGCTCTCGCGGCTCATGAACCTCGGGATCGGCACGGGGCACACGCGCGAGGACCACAAGAAGGTCTCGGACCAGCTCTACGCGGCATACGCCGAGGGCAACGATCTGCGCGGCCTCGTCGCGATCGTTGGCAAGGACGCGCTCTCGGAGCGGGACCGGACGTTCCTCGAGTTCGCCGACCTCTTCGAGGGCCGGTTCGTCCGGCAGGGTATCGACGAGGACCGCACGATCGGCGAGGGCACGCTCGACCTCGGCTGGGACCTCCTGGCGACGCTGCCGGTCGAGCAGCTCAGCCGTATCGACCGCGAGCTGATCGAGAAATACCACCCGAAGTTCCGGGCGAAGTGAGGGGACCATGGCACTCCGCGACATCAAGCCAACCCGGTCGGAGCTGATCAGCCTCAAGCGTCGGATCCAGCTCTCGGAGCGGGGGTACAAGATCCTGAAGATGAAGCGGGACGGGCTGATCCTGGAGTTCTTCAAAATCCTCTCCCAGGCCAAGGACTCGCAGAGCGCTCTCAACGCGGCCCACGCCCGGGCCGAGGAGATGATGGCCGTCGCGAACACGGTCGAGGGCGCGATCGGCGTCAAGTCGGCCGCGTTCTCGGTCAAGGAGGTGCCCCAGATCGGGGTCCGCCAGAAGAACATCATGGGTGTCGTCGTCCCCGAGATCCAGGGGTCGTCCGTGACGAAGCCGCTCGTGAACCGGGGGTACGGGGTGCTCGGCACCTCGTCCACGATCGACGAGACGGCGGCCGCGTTCGAGGACCTGGTCGAGCAGATCATCAAATCGGCCGAGATCGAGACCACGATGAAGCGGCTGCTCGAGGAGATCGAGAAGACCAAGCGGCGCGTGAACGCGCTCGAGTTCAAGGTGATCCCCGAGCAGGCCGAGGCCCGTGACTTCATCAAGATGCGGCTCGACGAGATGGAGCGCGAAGAACTCTTCCGGCTCAAGAAGATCAAGGCGCGGTCCCAGGCCTGAGGTGGACGGCGTGGAGATCGGCACCATCGCCTCGCTCCCCTGCGAGGACAGGACGGTCCTGCTCCGGCTGGACCTCAACTCCCCCATCGACCCGGGGACGGGTGCGATCCTGGACGACAAGCGCTTCCGGGAGCACCTGCCCACGATCCGGGCGCTGGAGCGCGCGAAGGTCGTCATCCTGACCCACCAGTCGCGCCCCGGGAAGAAGGACTACACTCCGCTCGCGGCTCACGCCACGAAGCTCGAGGCGATGCTCGGGCGGCCCGTCCGGTACGTCGAGGACGTCTTCGGCGCCTGTGCCCGGGATGCGGTGGCCGGCATGGCTTCGGGCGACGTCCTGATGCTCGAGAACGTCCGCTTCAACGCCGAGGAGAACCTGACCGTCACGCCCGGGGACGCGGCAAAGACCATCCTGGTCAGGCGCCTCGCCGCCCTCGGCGACTTCTTCGTGAACGACGCGTTCGGCACGGCCCACCGCTCGCAGCCCACGGTCGTGGGCCTCCCGATGCTGCTGCGCTCGGCCGCGGGCCTCTTGATGGAGCGCGAGGTCTCCCAGCTCTCCCGGGTCTTTACGGGCGCGCCGCGACCGGTCGTGGTCGTGCTCGGCGGGACCAAGGTCGACGACTCGATCGACGTGGCCCGGCACGTGCTCGAGAACGGCGTGGCCGACACGGTGGTCGCGATCGGCGTTGTGGCGAACGTCTTCTACCTCGCGCAGGGCCGCTCGATCGGCGGGCCGTCGAGGGCGCTGATCGAGCAGCTGAAGTACCTGCCCCTCGTGGAGACGGCGAGGGAGCTGCTCGCGGCCCACGGCGACCGGATCGTGCTGCCGTCCACGGTCGCGGTCCGCGAAGACGGGGCGCGGGCCGAGTACCCGGTTGACCGGATCCCCGCGGACGCCCAGGTGATGGACGCCGGGGCATCCGCCGTGGCCGAGCTCGCGTCCGTCCTCTCGAGCGCCGGCACGGTCGTCTTCAACGGGCCGGCCGGCGTCTTCGAGGACCCCGCGTTCGCGCTCGGCACGCACGAGCTCCTGAAGGCGGCAGCCGAGGCCGACTTCTCCGTGATCGGTGGCGGCCACACGGCCGCCGTCGTCGAGAAGCTCGGGATCGACGGCCGGTTCACGCACATCTCGACCGGCGGCGGGGCCTGCATCGAGTTCCTGACCGGCAAGACCCTGCCCGCAGTCGCGGCGCTCGAGCGCTCGAAGCAGGCCTTCGGGTAACGTTCTTTTTTCGGTCCTGCAGTAAGGCTCAGATCGACACAAAAAGCCAGAGTATTGCTGGCAAGCTCCGGCGACTACTCGACTCGTTTGCGGTCATTCTTTTTATGTATACTGCCATTTCTCAAGTTCTGAGAGCACATTTCCGATCGTGCGGTCTAATCCTCGTTCCAATTGCATCGGTGATCCGAAGGTATCTACAGCGCCGTTATCTGTACTCAAGCTCCGAGGAGGTCCATGCAGCACTGTCGGCAGAATGTCCGGCCAGCCCTCTCCCGAACTTCGCCGTGAACCTCATGCCGTCGCAGGAACTCCACCCGGATCGCTTCTTCGGGTGGCGCCACCAGAACTCTTCAGGATAAGCTTGGACGAATCGTAGGCCCCTAGAATCTTGAGATCCGTTTGGTTAGTAGACCTCCCCCTCGCGCAGAGAGGCAAGGCGGGCAGCCTGCACGAGGTCGTGATAAGCGAGGCGTAGCTGTTCTTGAGGATGTCGACCCGGAGAGCCGACGGGGATGCTGCCCATAAGGGTCTCTGGGAGTCAGCAGTTCCTGCTGGATACGAGGTACGATGAAAATCGTACAAAAAAGAAAGGGTATA
>DAEF01000119.1 GCA_002495225.1 Methanoregulaceae archaeon UBA288
GACGCCTGCGACGTGCGCGAAGGGCGGTACGCGGCGACGGTCGGCGGGCAGCTGGGCTTTCCCTGCACGGTGGTCGCGAATCACCACGCCGACGGTCTCCTGGCGGTGGTCGCGGCTGCTTCGATCGTGGCGAAGGTCCACCGCGACCGCGCGATCCGCTTGCTCGAGGACGAGCACGGCCCGCTCGGGAGCGGGTACCCGTCCGATCCGGCGACCTGCCGGTTTCTCGACGACTGCCTCGATGCCGGCGGGTCCCTGCCTCCGTTCGTCCGGGGAAGCTGGCGCACGGTCACGGACAGGCAGCGGGCACGTGGCCAGACAACCCTCTTCTGATCCGGGCGGATAGTCCCGAATCCCGTGACGCCGCCGACTCCCTCTGCGGCATGGAGGCGATGTATCTGCGTGCCCTGGTCAGGGGGATTCGTCGCAGCCGCTGCTCTGCCGCTGCTCGCACCGGTCGGCATCGCGCAGACCCGCGAGCATGTATAGGCACGGCCCCCGGTCCGGATCGGTGAACTCGCGCCACAGTCGGAAGCCGGCTTTCCTGTCCGCCCGGACCGCACGTTCGTTGGAAACCGGAGGGCCCGACTCCTGCATAACGCACTGCGTAGTCCGCCCCAGGATGCGCGAGAGGAAGGACGAGCGCTGCCGGGCCGATCCCCCGGTCCAATGCATCGACCTCGGCGATGAGGATGTCGATGTCGACGAGGTCTGCCAGCGCCGCGGCCTCGAGCTCGTCCCGGGACGGCCGTTGCCAGCACAGGAAACCGACCGGGACTCCGTCGGCCATGACGAGGGGCGGGGAAATCCGGTGAAAGCTCGACCTGCGCCTCGAGCTCGGACAGGATCTCCCCGAACCACCGGGCGACACGCGGTCGCTCCAGCCATTCCCGGAACAGGGGAGAATCCCGCTCCGGATCGAAGTCCTCGAGTGTGACTGCACTGTTCTGATCATGCTCCATGTCCGTCTCACCTCTGCACGTTCCCGGGCAAAGGTCGCTGTCACGGGAATATATCTGGTACCCTGCGCAGGGAACGGCCGCGCGGCCGCGGACGTCACCGCTGCGAGGTCCGGTCATCCCCGGAACCTCGCCTACCCGCAACGCAGCGGAGGGGCAGTTCCTTCCGGCAGCACTCACGTCGTACGTGATGTCGGGTGCAGGCGCCTTGTCGAAGACCGGAGCATACGCCGGCGCGCGCGGGCCAAGACCACGCTCTTCTGACCCCGAGACGATCATTTATCCCCTTGTCCGACCATGTTTGAAGGAATGGACTGGGTCACGATCGGCCTCCTTCTCCTTGCCGTCACCGCGTACGCCGCGGTCGTGTTCTACGTCCGCCGCCGGATCGCCGCCGAGGAACTGGCAGCGCTCGATGCCGAAACGACCCGTCCGGCGATGCCGGACGAGGCGGCGCCCGGAGAAGGAGAGAACGCCCCGGTCGGGAGCAGGGGCTGGTACTCCGAACATGTCATGTTCTACGGCCCTATCCTCGCCCTCAGGACCGTGCGGGTCGGCTTCTTCGACCTGTTCCAGAAGATCGCGTGGCCGCTGAGGGTCTACGCGAGCGTCGGCGTCGTCGCCGTGGTGGTCATCTCGGCCTTCTTCGCGTTCTCGCTCTTCTTCTCGCTCCGGTACACGCTCCAGGTGCAGCCCGAGCCGACCGGGATCTACGCGCCGCAAAACCTGTTCCTCATCCCCGGGGTCAATGAGTTCGTGCCGGGGACGGTCGCGGTCTGGCTCGCGCTCGTGCTCACCCTCGTGGTCCACGAGTTCGGGCACGGCATCCTCTCGCGGGTCGAGGGGATCAAAGTTAAGGCTGCCGGGCTGCTCGTGGCCGTGATCCCTATCGGGGCGTTCGTCGAGCCCGACGAGGAGGAGCTCGAGAAGGCGCCGCGGGCGGCGAAGATGCGGATGTACGGCGCCGGGATCACGAACAACATCGTCTTCGGCCTGCTCGCGTTCTTTTTGATGATCGCGGTCTTCGGCCTGGCCGTTCCGACCGCGGAGCCCGTGGTCAACGGCGTGTACAAGGACTACCCCGCGTACAACGCCTCGGTGGCCCCGGGCTCGGTCGTGCTTGCCCTGAACGGGACGCCGGTCGAGAGCCGGGAGGACGTCGCCCGTCTCCTCGCCCCGACGCGGCCCGGCGACCGGACGGTACTGACGGTCGAGGAGGAGGGCGTGGCGACGACCCGCGAGCTGGTGCTCGCCGAATGGCCAGCGGGGAACAGTACCTCGGGGTTCATGGGGGTCGAGTACTACGACGGGCAGACGGTCCAGGGATACGTCCAGGAGTCGTTCAACCCGATCGGGATCCTCCGCTATCTCATACTCCCGTTCGACACCTCGCCGACCGGGCAGGCCCTCCGGATCATCGGGTTCCCAGGGGAGAACACGGCCAACTGGGAGGCGCCGTTCTGGGGCTATTGGGGGCTGGTCCAGCTCCTTTTCTGGACGGGCTGGATCAACCTCAACGTCGGGATCTTCAACGCGCTCCCGATGGTCCCGTTCGACGGGGGGTACATCTTCCGCGAGGCCGTCGACGGTCTCCTGACCCGGCGGCGGCTCCAGCGGTACACGCCCGCGGTGGTCAGCGCCGTCTCCTGGATGATGGCCGTCACGCTCGTCTCGCTGATCGCGCTGCCGTACCTGTTCAGCCTCTTCTGAGGGCCTCCTCACCCTCCCCCTCGCGCTCGCTCCCCGACAATCGGTCCCGGGCCGGTCCTTCGTCGTCGAGTTCGGCGGCACACGTTCGATCGAACACCGTCCGGGCAGGCGGGACGGCGGACGCGTCGGGACGGGGCCACAGGACGGCAGGATCCCGGTCGAGGGTGTTCGCCCTCCCGGATGATCACCTATTTATCGTCCCTGATCGCTCTCATTGTACCCGGACCACGGAACCTCATCGCATACCCCCCTGCGACATCGCCGGGCGGGTACCGAAGGTTCCGCCCGGGTCAGGATTGCTATGGCTCGCTGGCGCCGGGACCGGGGACTGCAGGTGAGGATGATCGCGACAGTCCTGCTGCTGGCGATCGTCTACGCCGCGTTCATCGCCGTCCTGTCGTATCTCGGCGTCGGCCCGCTCCTGCTGCTCGCAATCGTGACCGTGCTGCTCGTGGCCCAGTATTTCCTCTCGGACCGCCTGACCCTCTCCGCCATGGGAGCCCGGGTGGTCAGCGAAGAAGAGGAACCGCACCTCTACGAGACCCTCACGCGCCTGAGTGTGATGGCCGGCATGCCCCGACCCGGGCTCGCCGTGGTCGACTCCCCCGTCCCCAACGCCTTCGCCACCGGGCGGAGCCCCAGGCACGCGGTCATCGGCGTGACCAGCAGTCTCCGCCGCTTGCTGAACCAGGAAGAGCTCGAGGCCGTGATCGCCCACG
>DAEF01000168.1 GCA_002495225.1 Methanoregulaceae archaeon UBA288
GTGGCTAGTTTGACACTATACCCTACTCGAAATGTGCATGAACGATCATGCGCAATATCGCACTGCTTCTGCTGCTGCCGCTGCTCCTGCTCGTCGTCGCTCCCGCGGCGGCCTAGGACGCAAACACGACCCGCTACGTCGTCGGGGACATCATCGGTGATCCGGCCTCGCCCGACACCGGGGACGTGGTCGCGGCCGTCCTCGGGCCGCTGGGCGAGGAAGGGACCCTCTACCGCACGTACGACGTGGCGAAGGTCTCGGGCCGCTGGGAGATCGACATGTTCTATAACGGGGACTCCGAACTCACCGATCGCCAGATCGACCGTCTCGTCCTCCGCCGGATCGATCATGCGGACCCCGTCGTCGTGATCATCACTGACCCGACCATCACTGGCGGGGACATGCAGTACACGGGCCTCTCCCTCGCCGAGGTCAGGGCCGGCGTACTCTATGCGGTCGAGCCTAATCCCGGCGAGCTGTCGGGCTATCCCAATGTATACGTCGTCGGCGACATCCTCGGTAACGTCACGGACCCGAACCGCGGCTCGGTCGTCTCGGAGGTCTACGAGTCGGACGGGGCCACGTGGTACAGGGTCTACTTCGATGCCGTCAGGTCCGGCGACCGGTGGATTCTTAACGATTTCTACAACAACGACATGGCGTTCACCGCGAGCCTGCTTGACCAGAACGACCTGCGCCGCGTGGCCCACGCGGACCCGCACACCGTGATCATCAACGACTCCATGACCAGCACGGGCGAGATCGGCTGGTACCGCCTCTCGCTCGCCGAGTTCCTCGCGGGCAAGAGCTACGACCACATGGGCACCTGGCATTTCAACACGGGCGACATCCTCGGCAATGACACCGCGCCGACGCGATACATCGTCGCGAACGCGACCACGTCCGACTCCGGGCCTTCGCACTACACGCTCCACGAGGTCGTGCGCGGTGCCGACAGCTGGGAGATCCCGACCTGGGTTAACGGCCGGATCCCCTTCGAGGTGCCCCTTGGAGCGCAGCTCGGTGATCTCGCGTTCGACCTCGTCGACCATACCGACCCGCACTTCGCGATCGTGACGGACGCCGCGGTCGAGAACGGCCTGACCTGGGAGCCCCTCTCGCTCGGCGAGATCTTGGAGGGGCTTAATGGATACCCGCCCGAGAGGAGCGGCCCGACGCCGTTCAAACCGATGACGATCCCCGGTCGGATCGAGGCTGAGGACTACGACCTCGGTGGTGAGGGGGTCGCGTACCACGACACCACGCCCGGCAACCTGGGCGGCGTCTACCGCCAGGACGACGTGGACATCGAGACCACTGCCGGCGAGGGGACACCGAACGTCGGCTGGATCCGGACCGGCGAGTACCTGACCTACACCGCGAGCATCGCCACGAGCGGGACCTACACCATGACCGCGCGGGTGGCCAGCCCGAACAGTGGCCGGACGGCCGCGCTCCAGGTCGACGGTACGCAGGCCGCGACGATCAGCGTGCCGAACACGGGGTCGTTCGCGGCGTTCAGGACGGTCTCGGTCCCGGTCATCCTGCCGGCCGGGACGCACACCCTGAAGCTCGTCTTCTCCGGCGACGGCCAGAACATCAACTGGATCTCGTTCGCGACAGGCGGCGTCACGACGCCGACCCCGACGCCCACGCCCACGCCGGGCGCGGGAGGGGCGAGCTTCGTCACCGTCCCGACGACGGCCCCCCACGGGAGCCCGTTCAAATTCACGGTGACCCCGGCGGCCGGGAAGAGCATCAGCGCGGCCTGGTGGTCGTTCGATGCCCCGGCGCACCTGAACACCTGGAACTCGCGGACGGTCAACCCGACGTTCTACTACTTCGTGCCGGGCACGTACAGCCCGCTCGTGCGGCTCACCTACACGGACGGCACGGCCGACGAGGTCCACCGGGTCAGCTACGTCAGGTCGACCTGAACTCCTTCCCTCCATTTCTCCCCGACCCTCATCCCCGGTCCGCCCCCGTCGGTTACACCCGGGCCTCGACCCGCTTATCCCTGCCGGGCGTGGTTCGGACCTCATCGACCGGCTGTTGCGCTTCCTGCTGCGCCGGCGATCTCACCGGGGCCGGCGCGGCAGGGAGGGGGATGTCCACTCGTGTCAGTTCGGGCCATGAGAGAGGCCTCCGGGTCAGCGTGTCCTCATCTTATAATGCTGGACGTCGATAATGGCGTATGCGTGGTGTCTCCTCGTGGTAGGCCCGGGCGCGAACCCGCTCCAGGCGATCGGGCTCGTCTACGCGGTCCTGTTCGTCGTGGTCGCGGCCCTCCTCTGGCGGACCGGCCGCTTCTCGCGGTGGGTGCGGTACGCCCTGCTCCTCCTGACCGTCCTGCTCGGGTTCGCCATCTTCTCGCCGATGCTCCCGCACCAGTTCCAGCAGCTGGTGCTCCGGGCCGGGACGCCGATCGGCATGGGCCTCCTCGGGGCCGTGGGCGCGATCGTCCTGCTCCTGGTGCTCGGGTTCCTGTTCGGCCGGCACTTCTGCGGCTACCTCTGCCCGGTCGGCGCCGTGCAGGAACTCGCCTACCTCGTGCCAGTGACGAAGGTCAGGACCACGCGCACCCGCGAGCTGAGCCTGGTCCGGGGGCTGGTCTTCCTCCTGTTCCTCGGTGCCGGGATCGGGGCCGGGGTGGCCGTCCTCGACATCTTCGGTTTCACCGAGTTCTTCCGGCTGACGCTCACGGCCGGGTTCCTCGCCTTCGTCGCCGTCCTCGTCGTCTCGCTCTTCTTCTACCGGCCGTTCTGCCGCCTGGTCTGCCCGCTCGGCGCCCTCTTCCAGGTCGCGGCGATCCCGGCCCGGTGGCAGCTCCGCCGCACGGACGCCTGCATTGCCTGCGGCCGGTGCGAACGGGCCTGCCCCACGGGCGAGGCCGGGCCCGGCGCCTCGAAGGGCGAGTGCTACCTCTGCCGCCGCTGCGTCGAGGCGTGCAACGTCCCCGGCGCGCTCGTCTACGGCGGCCCGCCCCCCCGAAGGGACTGACCGTCGCACGGGCCGACGCGACCGCCCGCCGCGCGCCGGTTGACGACCCCGGCAGTCCCCGGTCGATGTGGGGTGCGAGAACACCCCCGGGCTCCCGGACGGGGCGTGTGGCGAGCGTGGGGCCTTTCTCGAGCGGGTGACGATCGCGCTGATCGCCCCCGGTCGGAGGGAAAAATAGTCAGAAGTGGTTGAAGAGCCAGACCGTGTCGGCGAAGTCGATCCGGTTGTTGTGGTTGAAGTCGAACGGCGAGACCGGCTCGTTCGCGGCGATCCAG
>DAEF01000198.1 GCA_002495225.1 Methanoregulaceae archaeon UBA288
CGATGATCGCCCGGCCCACGGACGTCACGGCCGACCCGATCTCGCGGTCGTACAGGCGGAAGCGGACGTAGCCCGAGACCCCGTAGTACGAGTTCATGATCACCTTGATCACGTTCTGCTGCAGGTCGAGGAGGTGGTACTCGGGCGAGCCGAACGGGTACTGCTTCCGGAGCGCCTTCCGCTCGTCCCGTTCCGCGAGGAGTTCCGCGATGATCGAGCGCGTCAGCCCGTCCGGGTGGGCCAGGAACCGGATCCCGTTCGGGGCCCGGAGCTCGCCGTCGGGGTCCTTCGTCTCGGGCGAGGCATTGATGGTCATCATCGCCATCGGGTAGAGGGACTTAAGGTCGAGCACGACCACGTTCTCGCGCACCCCCCGCGACGGCTCGAAGACGGTCGCGCCCTCGAACTCCTCGGCCACGACGGCCCCCTTCGAGGGGAGGACGAACCGCCCGAAGGCCTTCCTGAGGATGTAGACGTCCACCACCTGGCTCGAGTTGATGGAACGGTCGAGCGGGCAGCCGACGTACCGGGCGATCTCGCGGTAGAACTCGACGATCGAGTCCTTCCGGTTGATCCCGATGCAGAGCTCCACGTCCTTGACGTTGTACTCCACGAGCAGGCGCAGGTCCTCGCGCCAGAGCCCCGAGACCGTGCCCGTGTACCGGACCTTGGTCTCGCCGAGCTCTGCTTGCGCGATCGCGTCGAGCCTGTAGGACTCGCGCTTCGAGACGTGGATTTTTTTATACGCGTCCAGGAGGTCGAAGACGACCCGGCCCCGGAGCGGGTTCCGCTCGCTCCGGCCGGGCAGGCGGGAGAGGGCCTCGGACGGCTGGAGCCCGAGCCTCGTCATCCGGTCGAAGATGTACGGGATGTCGAAATCGGCCACGTTCCAGCCCGAGACGATGTCGGGGTCCGTCCGCTGGATGTACTCCGAGAGGCCGGCGAAGAGCCCCATCTCCGAGTCGTAGACGCAGAGGGTGTGGCTGTTCTCCTTCACGCAGGCGTTGTTCAGGCCCCCCGCGAGTGCCCCGGGGTCGGGAACGGCGCTCTTCTCGGGCCGGAGCAGGAACGACGTGTACCGGTCGTCGTACGAGTCGTGGCAGGTGATGCAGATCACCTTGTCGCGGTTCGGGTCGGGAAAGCCCCGCTCGTCCTCGCACTCGATGTCGATGAAGCAGCAGCGGGCCGGGACGTCGATCGCGGACGGCTTGACCTCGGAAAAGTCGGCGAACTCGCCCGGCACCTTCAGGCCGCCGTGGAGGTCCGCGTCGATCAGGAAACGGGTCGTGAACGGGATGTCGGCCTCGAAGTGTGTGAAACCCGAGCGGACGTCGCGGACGTCGGCCGGCCTATTCGCGTACAGGCGGCGGAGCTGCTCGCCGCGGATCGAGGTGTAGGTCGTGTTCGGCGCGAGCTCGAGCATTCCCGCCGAGGCCGCGGCCGGCGCCTGGCTCTCGGGGACGTAGAAGTACGGCCGGAACCCGGTCACCTTCACGTGGACCGGGTTCTGGTCCCGATCACGGCCGAAGACGTGGACCGTGGTCCCGGTCGGCCCGGCCGAGTACTCGACCTGCGCGATGGAGCACTCAAGCCCGTCGGCCGCCATGGCACTCAGAGCGGGAGCCCCGCGCAGAGGGCGCGCTCGTACCGCGCGGCCTCGTCCATCTTCCTCCGCTCCCAGGGGTCGAGTTTCCACTCCTCGACCCGCCGGGCGCCGCCCTTCCCGACCTCCGCCGGGACCCCGAGCGAGCAGCCCTCGACGCCGTACTCGCCCTCGAGCGCGACCGAGACGGGGAGGACCACGCGCTGGTCCTCGGCCACGGCCCGCAGCAGGTTCACGACGTGGACCGCCGGGCCGAAGACCGTCCCGCCCTTGCCCTGCATCACGGGCATGGAGGCGTTCCGGAGCTCGTGGAGGACCTCCTCGCGCACGGGTTCGGAGGTGCCGGGGGCCGAATGGGAGAAGACCGGGACCTGGTGGTCGCCGTGCTCGCCGAGGACGGTCGCGCCGTTCTCGGTGAGCCCCCGGTTCCTGAGCGCGATGGCGAAGCGCGCCGAGTCGAGCTGGGCGCCGAAGCCGAGCACGCGCGAGCGGTCGAGGCCCGACTTCCGGGTGATGTAGTACGCGTTCGCGTCCGAGGGGTTCGTGATCGAGACCATGACTCCGGGGAAGCGGGCCAGTTCGGTGATGCAATCGTCCGCGACGGGCAGGTTCGCCGAGAGGAGGTCGGCCCGGGACCGGATGTTCGGGTTCCGGGGCGAGCCGGCCGCGAAGACCCCGAGCTCGGCGGTGGCCGCCTCGCGGAGATCGGTCGTGATCATGACGTCGAGGCCCGTGTGCTGGAGGTCGAGTACCTGGGCGTGGAGGAACGGCGCGACCGCGTCGTGGATCACGAGTTCGTCCACGAGCCCCGTCGCCACCGCCAGAAACGCCACCTCGCCGCCGATCCGCCCGGCGCCCATCACGCATAGCCTGGTCATTCGCGGTACTGTTCGACGCCGGCCCTATTCAAATGCATATCTCGCGAGTCGGGGTCGCAACCCTCATCTGCCGGCGAATCGACGGTATTCCACATGCTGACGCTGAAGCCCGGGCCGGTCGAGGTCGGGGGCGTGTGCCTGCGGAACCACCTCGTGCTCGCGGCCGGCGTCCTCGGGACGACCGGCGCCTCGCTCGCCCGGCAGCTCCGGAACGGGGCCGGCGGGGTCGTCACGAAGTCGATCGGGNNNNGACGGCCTCCTGAACGCGATGGGCCTGCCGAACCCGTCGCGCGCCTTCGTGGACGAGCTCGACGCCGTCGCGGGCGAGCCCGTGGTCGCCTCGATCTTCGGCGGGTCGCCCGAAGAGTTCGCCGAGGTCGGGTCCTGGTTCGCCGGGCGCGTGGCCGGGCTCGAGCTGAACCTCTCCTGCCCGCACGCCGAGGGCTACGGCGCCGCGCTCGGCGCCGACCCCGCGCTCGTCGAGGAGTGCACCCGGGCCGTGGCCCGCATCGGCCTCCCGGTCTGGGTCAAGCTGACCCCGAACGTCACCGACATCGCAGAGATCGGCCGGGCCGCCGAGCGGGGCGGCGCCGCGGCCCTCGTCGCGATCAACACGGTCCGGGCCATGCGGATCTCGACCGATCTTCGCCGGCCCGTCCTGGGCAACCGCTACGGCGGGCTCTCCGGGCGGGCCGTCTTCCC
>DAEF01000216.1 GCA_002495225.1 Methanoregulaceae archaeon UBA288
CAGGTCGCGGTCTTCCCGCTCATGAGCCGCGACGGGCTCGCGGAGGTCGCGGCGTCGATCGAGGATGAGCTCAAAAACGCCGGGGTCATGGCCGAGTACGACGACTCGGGCGCGATCGGCCGGCGGTACCGCCGCCAGGACGAGATCGGGACCCCGTTCGCCGTCACGGTCGACTACGACACCCTCGAAGACGGGACCGTCACCCTCCGCGATAGAGACTCGATGCGGCAGGTCCGCCTTCCCCGCGCCTCCCTCGCGGAGACCTGCCGAGCGCTCTGCGCGGGCTCGTCCCGTTTCGCCGAGCTCGAATGAGCCAGATCCAGCACCCGCTGATCAAGCCCGGCGCCCTCGAGGCGCGCCAGTACCAGCTCGCGATCGCGATGCGGGCGCTCGACCAGAACACGATGGTCGTCCTCCCCACGGGCCTCGGCAAGACCGCAGTGGCCCTGCTCGTCGCGGCCGCGCGCCTCAAGGAGGACGAAGGTGCGCGGGTGCTGATGCTCGCGCCGACCAAGCCGCTGGCCGAGCAGCACTTCCGGTTCTTCCGCGACCTCCTCGTGCTCCCCGGGGACGACGCGTTCGTCCTCTTCACGGGCGAGACCCCCCCTGCCGAGCGCGTGCGGGGCTGGGAGCACTCGCGGATCTGCTTTGCCACGCCCCAGGTGATCAAGAACGACTGCCTGGCCGGACGGTACTCGCTCGAGGATGTGGCCCTCCTCGTCGTGGACGAGTGCCACCGGGCCGTCGGCAACTACGCCTACACCTTCCTCGCCGAGTGGTACGCGAAGACGGCCCGACATCCCCTGGTCCTCGCGATGACCGCGTCCCCCGGCGGCGACGCCGAGAAGGTCCGCGCGGTCTGCACCGTGCTCGGGATCGACCGGGTCGAGACCCGGGTCGAGACCGACCCCGACGTGGCGCCGTACGTCCACGAGCGGACCCTCGAGTTCGTGAAGGTCGATCTCCCCGCCGAGCTCGTCGACGCCCGCGCGAGGATGCACCTCCTCCTCGACAGCCGTCTCGAGGCCCTCCGGCTGCTCGGCTTTCCCGCTCCTGAGCGGGAGCGGCTCTCGATGAAGACCCTGAACTACCTGAACGCGCTGGTCCAGGAGCGGATCGCCGAGCGCGACCCGGCCGCGTTCCAGGCGGCGTCGGTCCAGGCCGAGCTGATGAAACTCCGCCACGGGCTCACCCTCTGCGAATCGCAGGGGTCAGTCGCCCTCGCCCGCTTCCTGGAGCGGCTCGCCGTCGACGGCGCCTCGGAGGCGGGGAGCAAGGCGAGCCAGCGGCTAGCGGCGGACCCCGTCTTCGGCGAGCTCGTGGCCACGGCCCGGGCCTGGGAGGGGGAGCTCCACCCGAAGTTCCCCCTGGTCCGGGCCGTGGTCGAGGAGCAGCTCCGGGACGACCCGGCGAGCCGGATCATCGTCTTCGCCTCGTACCGGGACACGGTCCAGCAGATCGCGGCCCACCTCTCGGCCTGCGGGACCCCGTCCGAGCGTTTCGTCGGCCAGGCCTCGCGCGACGCGGAGAAGGGGCTCTCGCAGAAGCAGCAGATCGACGCGCTCCGCCGGTTCCGGGCCGGCGAGTTCCGCGTGCTCGTGGCGACCTCGGTCGGCGAGGAGGGGCTCGACATCCCCTCGACCGACCTCGTGATCTTCTACGAGCCCGTCCCCTCCGAGATCCGGTCGATCCAGCGCAAGGGCCGGACGGGCCGCTCGGGCACCGGCCGGATCGTCGTCCTGGTCACGAAGGGGACCGCGGACGAGACCTACCGCTACATCTCGCAGTCGCGCGAGCGGTCCATGCAGAAGGGGCTGGTGCGGATGCGGACCCCGGACGCCCCGGCACGCCAGGCCGAGCTCTCGACAGGCGACCCCCCCGCCGAGGACCCTCTCCAGCAGCGGCTCGCGGGGTTTCTGCCCGACGGGCCATCCATCGTCGCGGACGACCGCGAGACGGCATCGCGCGTGGTCGAGGCCCTACGGCTCTCAGGCGCCGCCCTGGAGATTGCCCACCTCGAGGACGGCGACTACGCGATCGGCGACCGGATCCTGGTCGAGCGCAAGACCGCGCGCGACTTCGTGGACACGCTCGTCGAGCGCGACCTGCTCGGGCAGCTCCGCGCGCTCGCGGACGCCGCGACAAAACCGGTCCTGATCATCGAGGGGGGCGACCTCTACGGCCACCGGCAGATTCACCCGAACGCGATCCGCGGGGCGCTCGCCGCCATCACGGTCGACATGGGGATCACGCTCCTGTACACGGCCGACGAGCGCGAGACGGCAGACCTGCTCCTCGTGCTCGCGCGGCGCGAGGAGGGCGCACGGGGCGAGCGGATCGCCCACCCGAGAAAGTCGCACAGGTCGGTCCGCGAGCAGCAGGAGTACGTGCTCTCCGCGTTTCCCGAGGTCGGGCCCCGGACGGCGAGGGCCCTCCTCGAGGCCTTCGGCTCGCTCCTCGGCGTGCTCGCGGCCGATCCGGCGGCCCTCGAGGCCGTGCCGGGCGTCGGGGCGAAGACGGCCGCGCGGATCCACGAGTTCGTGAGGCAGGGCTACTGATCAGCGAAGGAGGCGCCAGCCGATCCGCACGCTCTCCATGAGGGTCCGGCACCGCTCGGGATCGGGCTCGGTCCGCGTCCGCTGGAGCAGGCACGCGAGCGTGGCGGCGAGCTCGTCGGCGAGGGGGCCGGGGGCCGCCGGGGATGGAGCCGGGCCGGGTGCGGCTGACGGTTCCGCGTTCACTGGTGCCGGCGGGGCCTCCTCGGGTGCTTTTCGGGCTGCGCAGACCACGCAGATCGTCTCGCCTTTCACCTCGAAGAGGGGGCAGCCGCAGTCCGGGCAGGCCCGGGCCAGCATGCGCGCGCCGTGCAACAGGTGTTCGGCCATGATCTCGTCGTCACTCGTCATCCCACAGTGGTAGGCTTATAAACATATTTATGCCTGTATGGGCTACCTGTCAGAACGTATCAGGGGGATTCGAGAGAATGACCGCTCAGGACAGACAGATCGGCACCTGCATCCAGATGCTCCAGCACATAACGGAAGACTCCTCTATCCCGCGGAACATCCGGCGGGTTGCCGACGAGACGCGCAGCATTCTGCTCGATTCCTCGAAACCGGCCGGGCTCCGCGCGGCGACGGCGATCTCGAAGATCGACGAGATCAGCAACGACCCGAACATGCCCGTCCATGCCCGGACCCGAATCTGGGAACTGGTCTCCCAGCTCGAGTCCATCCCGCTCGACTGACCGGTACGTCACGCGCCGCGCTATCCGGAGACACTGCTCCGCCACGCGTCCCCTGGAGAGAACAGGGTCTCCCGGCGGCACCCACCACTTGTTTTTCGATCGCGATCGATCTCGTGCCGGTCGAGTCCCGGCATCCCGGGTTGCCCGGCCGTACGCGGAATCCCGCTTTACACCCGTTCGAAAAGAATTGATGGGGCAGAAAGACCCCCATGAAGCCCCTCGTCGATGCCGACGCGTCCGCGGTCGATCACCGTTCCCCCCACCGATCTGATCGCACTCGCGGCAGCCACCCTGCTCGCGCTCGCCGGCACGAGGGCGACCGGATCCGGGACCTCCCTGGACGGGACACGATTCGGGGGATGCGGCTCGCCAGGTGCCCGGAGACCTTCCCGTCGGGCGCGATGCCGGTCCTGTCCGGGGCCGATGACGCACCGAACCCGGTTCTCCCCGCCTCGATCGACCGGCGCTGGTCCAGGATCCGGGCCGAGCCGCACGTCGCTTCTATCGTAAACCTGGTCCGGCAGCCGGACGGCCGGGATCGCAGCGGCGCAGGAGCGTAAGCCGAACGAGGTGCTCGCCCGGAACCTGCCGTCGGGCTCGACCCCGGGCCCGCGGGATCGGCCCGGTTCTCGCTCCTCGCCCTGGTCGGTGCACGGGCCGGCACTTGGCAAACCGTGTCGCTGCCGAGCCACCCGGGGTCCGAGGTTTGTCCTCAGCCGGTCACGGTCACAATCACCCGGCGCGACCGCGAGGGTTTGACGTCGAGCTCGAGCAGCACCACCTGCT
>DAEF01000101.1 GCA_002495225.1 Methanoregulaceae archaeon UBA288
TGAAATGAATTCGAGACTCTACAAGCAATAGTACATCCCGATAATATAAATAGTAGGCGAATTACGGGACCATTCTCCCAAAAATAGTGATCGGAAGGTTCAATATAAAAGGACCCCGATTACCTCCTGTCCCCCCGTGCCGGGGTTACCATGCCGCTCACCCTCCGCTCCCGACCTTTCTCGCAGACGCTCTTCGTCTTCATAGTTGCCCTGATCGTCCTGATCGTGGTCGGGATCACCGTCGTGGACTACACCATCGCCGAGCGGAACCTCCGTGAGCACCAGCGCCTGCTCGAGGAGCAGACCGAGATCGACCTGACCAACTCGATCATCCTGGTCGATGCCGGGCTCAAGCTCTTCGACGATACCCTGAACGGGCAGATGTCGAGCGGGCTCGAGCAGTTCATCGCGGAGTACGAACTCGCCGGGCGCAACGCCTCGGCCATGGATCTTGCGCGGATCAAGCACGACGTCTTCCACGACACGATGGATCTCTACATGATCAACGCGTCGAACATGGTCGAGTTCACGACCTACCCGCCCGACCAGGACCTCGACTTCGGCGAGTTCGAACTGGACGAGTACCTGAACGGGATACGGAACGCCAGCGGCTTCTATCCCGACCGGGTGATCCGGGAGACGGAGACGGGGGTGCTCCGGAAGTACGCGTACGCGCCGACCTCGGACCACCGGTACGTCCTCGAGCTCGGCCTGATCGGCGAAGCGTTCCGGGACGAGCGCCACCGCCTGCAGTATACCGCGACGATCGAGGACATCAAGGAACTGAACCCCTACGTCCAGGACGTCCGCATCTTTACGCTGTTCAAGCGCCAGGTCGGCAATTCGAGCTTCCGGCCCGACGCCATGCTCTCGGAGCGCCTCGACCGCGTGATCGCCAACAGGTCCGGCTTCGAGTGGATCTGCCCGAAGACGGCGAAGAAGATCCGGTACGCGTACATCGATCTGCGCGATAACGACTACGCCTCCGACATCTCCATGGTCACCGAGCTGTCCTACAGCACCCAGCCGCTTGAGGCGGCCCTCGCCCAGACCGTCGCCTTTCACGGGCTGGCCGCGCTCGCGGCGCTGGTTATCGGACTCGTCACGGCCAGCTTCGTCTCGCGCCGCCTGACCGACCCCATCCGATCGCTCGTCGGGGACGTCAACGCGATCGCGAAGGGAGACCTCGACCACCCGATCGAGTCGAGCCCGTCGCATGAGTTCACGGTCCTCGGCACGTCCATCGCCACGATGGTCGGGCAGCTGAAGGGCACGATCGAGCAGCTCCGGCAGCACGAGGCGAACCTCTCCGAGAGCGAGGACCGGTACCGCCGCACCCTCGACCTGGTCTCGGACTACGCCTACTGCCGGATGCTCGACCCCGACGGACACTGGACCACCGTCTGGTGGTCCGGAACCCCGGAGCGGGTCTGCCTGTACTCGTTCGACCAGCTCGAAAAGATCGGGGGCTGGGAGGCGATCGTCCACGCCGACGACCGCGCGGTTCTCCAGCGGCACCTGGATGCCGTGCTCGTCAACGAGCTGCACGAGAGCGAGTTCAGGGTCATCGCGAGGGACGGCGAGGTCCGGTGGGTCAGCCACCGGACGATGCCGATCATGGATCCTCTCACCGGCCGCGTGACCGGGTACTACGCGGCGGGGCAGGACGTGACCGAGACCGGAAGCGGAACGAGGCGGCGCTCCGGGAGAGCGAGGAGAAGTACCGGCAGCTGGTGGAGGATGCCGGCTCGATCATCCTCCGGCTCGGGCCGGACGGCACGATCTGGTACGTGAACGAGTTCGCCGAGCGGTTCTTCGGGTACGAGCCCGGCGAGCTCCTGGGCCGCGACATCGCCGATACGATCGTGCCCGTGGTCGACAGCGACGGCGTCCGGATGGCCGAGGTCGTGCGCGGGATCTGCCGCGATCCGTCCGACTGCTTCACTCACCAGAACGAGAACGTCTGCAAGGACGGCTCACGGGTCTTCGTCACGTGGACCAACCGGGCGATCCACGCCGACGACGGCACTCCGCTCGGGATCCTCTGCGTCGGCAACGACATCACGCGGCTGAAAGAGGCCGAGGACGAGAACCGCCAGCTCTACGCCGAGCTCGAGGAGCGGGTGCGCGTGCGGACCGAGGACCTGGCCGCCGCGAACCGCGAACTCGAGTCGTTCACCTACACAGTCTCGCACGACCTCAGGTCGCCGCTCCGGGCGATCGACGGCTATACCTACATCCTGGTGCACGAGCACCGGCCCGAGCTCTCGGAGGCCGCGCTCCGGTACCTCGACCAGATCAGCCAGAACGCGCGGCGGATGGCGAGGCTGATCGACGATCTGCTCAACTTTTCGCGGACGGGCCGGCAGGCCCTGGCCATCCGCGACATCGACCCGGCCGTGCTCGTATCCGAGGTGCTCGTCGACCTCGAGGGCGAACGGCAGGGGCGTGACGTCCGGATCACGGTCGGGAACCTCGCCCCCTGCCGGGCAGACCCGGCCCTGCTCAAGCAGGTCTACTCGAACCTGATCGGGAACGCGCTCAAGTTCACGCGGAACCGCGAGGATGCCGGGATCGAGATCGGGTCCTTCGACGAGGACGGCCGGCCGGTCTACTACGTCCGCGACAACGGGGTCGGGTTCGACCAGAAGTACGCCAGCACGCTGTTCAAGGTCTTCCACCGTCTCCACGACGTGCGCGAGTACGAGGGGACGGGGGTCGGGCTCGCGATCGTGCACCGGATCATCGATCGGCACGGCGGCATGATCTGGGTCGAGTCCGAGCCGGAACGGGGAACAACCTTTGGGTATAGTGGCAAACTAGCCCCCAACCTCCTTCTC
>DAEF01000186.1:0-3164 GCA_002495225.1 Methanoregulaceae archaeon UBA288
CTCTACCAGTCTGAGTTAAGGCGGGTCCTGTGCCCTACAACATGAGACAGAATTCTAATTAAACGTATCGACCACTGCACGGCGCGGGCGGGCCCGCCCCCCGGGATGAGCGTCGCGGGGCAGTACCGGCTGTTCGGTATAAAATCCCAACAATTATCCTCTCTCCATGCAAGGGGATCGATGGGAGCCCACACGAAGTCCGCCATGCAACCGCCGACCGTCCCGCTCGATGCCATCCGGCAGCCCGCTGCCCTCTTCGACACCGACGGGAGGATCGTCGCCGTCAACGAGATCGCCGGGGAGATGGCCGACCGGCCGCTCGTCGGCCTCTCCGCCGATGAACTGTCCGTCTACTTCGACGTCTGCTCGCCCGGCGGGGCGCCCGTCGCGGACGCCGGTTCGTTGATCGCACAGGTGCTCGGCGGCGAGACGTTCGCCGACCAACCCGTCGCGATCACCCTCCCCGACGGCCGGCGCCTCGAGATCCTGGCGACGGCATCCCCGGTTCGCGAGGGCGGCGTGGTCACCGGCGCCCTCGTCATCTGGCAGGACGTCCCCCGGAGTGCCAGGACGGAGACGGCCCTGCGCGAGAGCGAGCAGGAGCTGCGGTCGATCCTGGAGAGGTCCATCGACGCCATCTACCGCAAGGACCTGGCGACGGGACGCCCGGAATATTACAGCCCTGCGATCGAGGCTCTCTCCGGGTTCTCCGTGGAGGAGTGCCTGGCCATGTCCGTCGACGACATCCTGGCGCGCATCCACCCCGAGGACCGCCAGGCGGCGGTCTCCGCGAAGCTGGAGACCGCGCCCGGAAACGCCGGGGCGACCCTCGATTACCGGTTCCTCTGCAGGGACGGCACCTACCGCTGGTTCTCGGACCGTTTCCGGATCGAGCGTGACGCCGACGGCCGGCCCCTCTCCTGGGAGGGAACCGTGCGGGACATCACCGACCAGAAACAGGCCGAAGCGGCCCTCCGGGAGAGCGAGGAGAAGTACCGGGCCCTGATCGAGACGAACGCCGACTTTGTCTGGGAGACCGACGCTACAGGCAGGTTCACCTACTGCAGCCCGCAGATCGAGCGGCTCTGGGGGATCCGGCCCGGGGAGATGATCGGCAGGACGCCGTTCGACCGGATGCCGCCCGACGAGCGCGCTCGCGCCCTTGAGGCCTTCCAGGCGGCGGCACAGACGCTGACCGGCTTCTCCGGGATGGAGGTCGTCTCGAGCGACGGCCGTGGAAACCGGGTCGACCTCGAGATCAGCGGGGTGCCGTTCTTCGACGCGGACGGCACCCTGCTCAGCTACCGGGGGACCACCCGGGACGTCACCGAGCAGAAGAGGGCCACGACGGCGCTGCTCGAGAGCGAGGAGCGGCTCCGCCTCGCCCAGGAGAGCGCCGGGATCGCGATCTGGGACCGCGACGCCGCGACGGACCGGGTGACCCTCGCGCCGGGGTTCATCCGCCGCTACCTGCTGGACCCGGCGACGATGGTGTCGTACGAGGACTGGGGCCGGTACATCCACCCCGACGACCGCGGGCGCGTCGAGTCCGAGCGGCAACGCGCACTCGCCACAGGTGAACCCCTCGAGATCGAGTTCCGGATCGCCATTCCCTCGGGCGAGGTCCGGTGGCTCCAGCTCAAGGGACGCGGCGTGCGCGACGAGAGCGGGGGCCTCACACGGGTCCTCGGGGTCATCATCGACGTGACCGACCAGAAACGGGCCGAGGAGGCCCTGCGCGAGAGCGAGGCCGACGCCCGGTCGTTCTTTGCGAACATGGTCAACGCCTGCGCCATCTGCGAGATGGTCATCGACGAGAGTGGCGAGCCCGCCGACATCCGGCTCGTCGACGTCAACCCCGCCTTCGAGCAGACGCTCTCCCTGCCCGCTCACCTGATCGTCGGCCAGACGGCCTTCATGATCCTCCCGACCCTGTACCGCGAGTGGCTCGACCTCTTCCTCGAGGTCAGCCAGAAAGGGGTCTTCGTCGCCGTCGAGGAGCCCTTCCCGGCGCTCGACCGCTGGTTCCACGTGACGGGGTTCCCGGTCCGCCATGGCCGGGTGGCCGTGGTCTTCCGCGACATCACCGCCGAAAGGAGGAGCTAGGCCGGACGAAGCGGCTTCCGCGTCGCGGACCGATCTCCATGCTTTATATTGACCGCGCGCCCACGATAGCGGGTATGTCCACCGACATAACAGCTCCCAGAAGGGATCGTTTTCTTCACCCCCCGGCGTGAAGTGACTGTTTTCGACACCACCCTCCGGGATGGTGAGCAGACCCCCGGCGTATCGTTCCGCCAGGACCACAAGTTCGCAATCGCCCGCCAGCTCAGCGAGTGCGGCGTCCACGCCATCGAGGCAGGCTTTCCCGCGTCGTCCCCGGCCGAGCGCGAGTCCGTCAGGGCCATCGCATCCATGGGCCTGGAAGCCGACGTCTGCGGCCTGGCCCGGATGCTGAAGTCCGACGTCGACGCCTGCCTGGACGCAAACGTCGATCTCGTCCACGTCTTCATCCCGACCTCCGAGATCCAGCGGGTCCACACGATCAAGAAGTCGCCCGAGGAGGTGGTCGCGACCACCCGCGAGGTCGTGGGCTACGTCCGCGAGCACGTCGACTCCTGCATGTTCTCGGCCATGGACGCGACCCGGACCGAGCTCCCGTTCCTGATCGAGGTCTCGCGGGCCGCGGCCGAGGCCGGCGCCACCATCGTGAACGTCCCGGACACGGTCGGGGTCTACACGCCCTCGAAGATGCTCGCGCTCTTCGGCGCCCTGGTCCCCGAGGTCGCCGCGCCGCTCGACGTCCACTGCCACAACGACTTCGGCCTCGCCGTTGCCAACACCGTGGCGGCCGTGGAGGCCGGCGCGGCGCAGGTCCAGGTCACGGTCAACGGCATCGGCGAGCGCGCCGGGAACGCCGACCTGGCCCAGACCGTGATGGTCCTGGAGTCGATCCTCGGGGTCTCCACCGGCGTCGAGACCAGGAGGCTCGTCGAGACCTCGCGCCTCGTCTCGCGGTACTCGGGGATCGCCATCCTCCCGACCCAGCCCGTCGTCGGCGAGAACGCGTTCTCCCACGAGAGCGGGATCCACTCCCACGGCGTCATCGCCAACGCAGCCACCTTCGAGCCGGGGATCATGACCCCCGAGATGGTCGGCCACCG
>DAEF01000186.1:3262-4061 GCA_002495225.1 Methanoregulaceae archaeon UBA288
CTCTACGAGGTCGCCGAGAGCGTCCTGGGCCTCGAGGTCGCCGGGAGGCGGATCGACCTCAAGGACATCGCGATCATGACGGGCACCCACGCCATCCCCACCGCGTCCGTCCGGGCCGTCGTGGACGGCACCGAGCGGGTCGCGGCCTGCACGGGGAACGGCCCCGTGGACGCGGCCATCAGGGCCATCGGGAAGATCGTGCCCCTGCCCGTCACGCTCAAGGAGTACGGGATCGAGGCCATCTCGGGCGGGTCGGACGCCATCGCGCACGTCACGATCGCGGTCGAGGACGAGAAGGGCCGGATCTTCGACGCCTCCTCCTCGGGCGACGACGTCGTGCTCGCATCGGCCGAGGCGATGGTGAACGCGATCAACGTGCTCAGCCGGGCCGAGGGCAAGTAGGCGACGAGGAGGGTCGCGGCGGCGACCCGTTGAGCGACATCCCTCGCTCTCTCTTCCCATGCGATCACACTCCCCGGGAAGGGACTGCATGCCGCGCACCCGGACCATCGGCTATCATTTATCACGATCACGGGCGATCGCACTTCAGCCCGACGAGGCAGAGGGTGAGGGTCATGGGAGAACCAGAGAACTGTGCCCGGGTGCGGGAGCTCTACGTCGCACTGGCCCGGGGGGACCTTCCGACGGTCATCGAAATGTTCGCCGACGAACTCGATTTCAGGTCCCCGGTGACGGGCCGGACCACGCCGGAGGTCCCGTGGAGCCTGCCGCGACGCCCCCCCGCCGAGGTGGCGGCGTTCTTCGCCGAGATGGGAGGCGCCGTCGACGTGAAGCCCTT
>DAEF01000220.1 GCA_002495225.1 Methanoregulaceae archaeon UBA288
CGGCCGCGGCGGCGAGGAGCTCGAGGCCGTGCGCGAGGCGGGGATCGAGGTCGAGGTCGTGCCGGGGATCAGCTCGGCCCTCGCGGTCCCGGCCTCTGTCGGGATCCCGCTCACCCACCGGCGCTACACCTCGCAGGTCACGATCGTGACCGGGCACGAGGACCCCGCGAAGGAGGACTCGGCGATCAACTGGGCCGGCCTCGCCCCCGGCCCGGGCACGATCGTCGTGCTGATGGGTGTTCGGAACCTGCCCCGCATCGCCGAGGTGCTGGTCGCCCACGGGCGCGACCCGGCCACGCCGGTGGCCGTGATCGAGCGGGGCTTCCGGCGCGACCAGCGGGTCACGGTCGGCCGGCTCGACGGGATCGCGGCCCTCGCGGCCGAACGGGGGGTCCGCCCGCCGGCCGTGATCGTGGTCGGCGGCGTGGTCGAGCTCTACGACCCGGCCTCGCCCGTGCTGACCCCGCCCGAGGGCGCGACAAATCTTCTTTAGTTAGGGCAACTTACCTTTCTTTTCACATGGCGGGGTTAAAAGGGGGGCCGACGCAGGACGAGGTGCTCGGGATCGCGCTGCGGAAGCTCGCGCTCCAACCGGGCGACCGCGTCCTCGACCTCGGGTGCGGGACCGGCGCCGTCTCGATCGCGGCGGCCGCGACCGCGGCAGAGGTCGTCGCGATCGACCGGCGGCCCGAGGCCGTCGCCCACGCCCGGCGCGCGGCCGACGAGGCGGGGGCTCCGAACATCTCGTTCTTCGAGGCCGAGGCCAGCGAGGTTCTGCCCGGGCTCGGCGCGTTCGACGCCGCGTTCGTGGGCGGTTCGCGCGGCCTCGCGGACGTACTCCCGCTCCTCGCCGACCGTGTCCGGCGGCGCATCGTCGTGAACGCGGTCCTGCTCGAGACCGTGCACCGGGCGATCACCACGATGCAGTCGCTCAATATCTACCGGGAGGCCGTCCACGTCCAGTGCGCCCGGGCGGCCCCGCTCGCGGGCTCGGTCTACTTCCGCCCGATCGATCCCGTGTTCGTCATCGTCGGGGAGGGCCGATGCTCGTAGGCCTGGGCCTCGGGCCGGGCGACCCCGAGCTCCTGACCCTCCGCGCCGTCCGCCTGCTCGAGTCGGCCGACGCGGTCTTCGTGCCGGGCCGCGTGGCGGCCGCGCTCGTCGCGCCGTGGCGCGAGGCCGAGGTGCTCGAGTTCCCCATGACCGAGGACGAGGACGAGATCCGCGCCTGCATGGAGCGGAACGCGGACCGGATCGCGGCCGAGGAGCAGGGCGACGGCGGCGAGCGGCTGGTCGTGCTCGGGATCCTCGGCGACCCGAACTTCTATTCGACCTTCTCGCGGCTCTGCGAGGTGCTCGACGAGCGGCACCCCGGCACCGCGTGGCGGACCGAGCCGGGGATCTCGTCGATCACCGCGTTCGCCTCGGCCGCCCGGGTCAGCCTCCAGGACGGCTTCGCCGTCTCGGACGGCGCCGAGCCCGGTGCCCGCGTCGTGCTCAAGGTGCGCCGGCCCCGGGACGCGGCCGATCGGCTCCGGGCCGAGGGCTTCACCGGGTTCGTGCTGGTCGAGCGGATGTTCATGAGCGAGATGCAGGTCTACCGGGACGACGACCTGCCGGTCGAGTCCGACTACCTCTCGGTCCTCTTCGCGAGGCGGTGAGCGTGGAGCCCGTCCGTTTCGTCGGCGCCGGGCCGGGCGACCCCGAGCTGATCACGGTGAAGGGGCGCCGCCTCGTCGAGGAGGCCGACCTGTTGATCTACGCGGGCTCGCTCGTCAACCCGGCGATCGTGGACCGGAGCCGGGCCGCGGAGCGACTCGACTCGCACGGGATGGCGCTCGCCGAGCTCGTGGGCGCGATGGCCGCGGGCGCCCGGGCCGGGCGGCGCGTGGTCCGGCTTCACTCGGGCGACCCGTCCCTCTACGGCGCGATCGTCGAGCAGATCGCCGGGCTCGAGGCCCTCGGCGTCCCGGTCGAGGTCGTGCCCGGGGTCTCGTCCATGTTCGGAGCGGCCGCGGCCCTGAAGACCCAGCTGACCCTCCGCGGGGTCTCGGAGTCGGTGATCGTGACCCGGCCGGCCGGCGCGACCCTCGACGAGGACCAGCTCCCCGAACTCTCGCGCCTGGGGACGACCCTCGTGGTCTTCCTCGGCACCGAGCACCTCGAGTCGATCACGGCCCGGCTCGAGTGCCCGCCGGAGACGCCGGCCGCCGTCGTGTACCACGCCACCTGGGACGACGAGCGTGTCGTGACCGGCACCGTGGCGGAGATCGCCCGGCTCGCTCGCGAGGCCGGGATCACGAAGACCGCGCTGCTTATCGTCGGCGGCGTGGTGCGGGCCGGCGCCGCCCCGTTCGAGCACTCGGTCCTGTACTCATGACGGGCGTGGGTGTGATCGCACTCGGCCGGTTCTGCGACCGGGCCGTGAGGGTGGCAGCGGCAGTCGACGGCGACCTCGTCGATTACGGCCCGGGGGCCTTCGCCGCGGCGTTCGAACGCTACGACGCGCTCGTGGCCGTGATGTCGGCCGGGATCGCGGTCCGCGCGGTCGCGCCCCTCCTCCGTGACAAGTGGACCGATCCGTCGCTCGTCGTGGTCAGCCCCGACCTCCGGTTCGTCGTGCCGGTCCTGGGCGGGCACCACGGCGGCAACGCCCTCGCCCGGCGGCTCGCCGACGCGCTCGGCGCGACCGCCGTGATCTCGACCGCGACCGAGTGCGCGGGCCGCCCGTCGGTCGAGGGGATCGCGGACGCATCCGGGTCCGCGGTCGTGAACCGCGACTCGACCCGTGCCGTGAACGGGGCCTGGCTCGACGGCGAGGTCGCGGTCCACGGTATCGCGGGCCCCGCCGTCGTGATCGCCGGCCCCGCCGTCTCGGTCCTCTTCCGCAAGGGCGAGTACGTGGTCGGCGTCGGCTGCCGGCGCGGCGTTGGGGCCGGCGAGGTCGAGGAGGCGCTCCGCACTGCGCTCGACGGCGCCGGGGTCCGGCCCGAGCAGGTGCTCGCCTACGCCACGACCGTGCAGAAGCGGGACGAGGCCGGGCTCAGGGACGGCGTCGGGGCGCTCGGCGGCTCGCTCGTCTACCTCGACGACGCCACGCTCAACGCAATCGAGGGGTGCGGGCCGTCCCGCGCCGACCTGATCGGACTTCCCGGCGTGGCCGAACCGGCCGCGCTCGCGCTTGCGAAGCAGAAGGAGTGGTGCATGAGAAAGACCGCATACGGGAGGGTGACCGTTGCCATCGCCCGGTAGACTCGTCATCGTCGGGATCGGTCCCGGCGCCCTCGACCAGATGACCGGCCGGGCGCGGCAGGTGATCGAAGAGGCCGACCTCGTGATCGGCAACGACACCTATCTCAAGCAGATCCGACCCCTGCTCGAGGAGAAGGAGGTCATCGTGAGCCGCATGGGCGAGGAGGTCGACCGCGCCCGGCGGGCGGTCGAGCTCGCCCGCGACCGGACGGTCGCGATGGTCTCGGGCGGCGACGCCGGGATCTACGGCATGGCCTCGATCGTGCTCGAGGTGCTCGAGCACGAGGCAGCGCCCGTGCCGTGCGAGATCCTGCCGGGCGTGACCGCCGCGAGCGCGGCTGCGTCCCTGCTCGGGTCGCCGCTCTCGGGGGATTTCGCCGTGATCAGCCTCTCGGACCTGCTGACCCCGCTCGAGGTGATCGAGCGCCGGCTCGACCACGCCTTCGCGATGGGCATACCGGTCGCGCTCTACAACCCGAAGAGCCGGGGCCGGCCGCACAACCTCGCCCTCGCGATCGCGACGGCGCGCCGCCACCTGGCGCCGACCGTGCCGGTCGGAATCGTCCGGAACGCGTCGCGCGACGGCGAGACCGTGCTCGTGACGACGCTCGGCGCGTTCGAGGCGGTCGAGGACGAGGTGGACATGCACGCGATCGTGATCGTCGGGACCGGCGAGAGCCGCATCATCGACCTGGAGGGACGAAATGGCATCATCACCCCGCGGGGATATCACCGGAAGTACGTATACTGACCTCGGCGCGACCACGCCCGAGGCGCTCGCGATCTCCACGAAGAGCCGCGAGTTCGCACGGCAGGAGATCGGGAACGCGACCCTCGAGGACCGCGTCCGGCAGCGGTGCGCGATCGCGGTCGGCGATATCGCCATGGCGGGGCTGCTCCGGTTCCGGCTCGACCCGGTGGACGCGGGCCTCGCCGCGCTCGATGCCGGCGCGCCGATCGTCGCCGACATCCGGATGGTCGAGGTCGGGCTCCAGAAGCGGGGCCACGCCTCGCCCTTTTTCTGCATGCTCGACCACGGCGCGGAGCGCGCGGCGGCCGACGGGATCACGCGGACGTCGGCCGGCCTCCTCGCGCTCGGCGACCGGCTCGAGAACGCGATCGTCGTGATCGGGAACGCGCCCTCGGCCCTGCTCGCGCTCTGCGGCCTTGTCGAGGGAGGTCTTCGGCCGGCCCTCGTGGTCGGCGCCCCGGTCGGGTTCGTGAACGCGGCCGAGTCCAAGGCCCTGCTCAGGACCCTCGACATTCCCTCGATCTCGAACGAGGGGACCCGCGGGGGCACGCCCGTGGCGGTCGCGGCCATGAACGAGATCATCACCATCTTCGCCGAGCGGCGGGCATGATCGACCCGGTCACGGGCACACCCTACCCCGACGCCTGGGTCGCGGCCTGCACCTCGCCCGGGGCCCGGGCCCTCGCGGCCTCAGGCCTCGGGGTGCTGACCGCGGACGGCACCGTCCTGCGGCGCGGCCTCTCGACCGGGACCACGGCCGCAGCTGCGGCGAAGGGCGCCGTTCTCTCTCTCGCATGTCCCTGCACGGCGGTCGAGCTCCGGCTTCCCGCGGGTATCGGCGTGACAGTCCCCGTGGACGCGGCGGACGGGGTCGCGCGCTGCAGGAAGGACCCCGGTGACTATCCCGACGACGCGACCGGAAACGCGGTGATCCTGGCGCGGGCGAAGCCCGCGCCCACCGTCACGATCGACACGGGCGAAGGAATTGGACGGTACGTCCGCGACACCCCGCGCTTCCGGCGCGGCGAGCCCGCGATCAGCGAGGCGGCCCGCGCCGCGATCCTC
>DAEF01000243.1 GCA_002495225.1 Methanoregulaceae archaeon UBA288
GAAATGAATTCGAGACTCTACACCCCCTCCTCTCCTCCAGAACCTTTATCAGGGCCACTGCCGTATCCGGGCCCATGACCGACGGGCGTCTCACGCTCCTCCAGCTGAACGACACGCACGCGTACCTCGAGCCCCACCCCGAGGTCTTCTGGGAAGGGGCGGGACCGGCCTTCAGGACGGCCGGAGGGTACGCCCGGATCGCCGGGCTCGTCCACCGGATTCGGGCGGAGACGGGCGACCGGGGCCTCCTTTTCGACTGCGGCGACACCCTCCACGGGACCGCCCCCGCCGTGAAGACCCGCGGGGCGGCACTGGTCCCGGTCCTGAACGCGCTCGGGATTGCGGCGATGACCGCGCACTGGGACTTCGCGTACGGCCCGGCCCGGCTCGATGAGCTCGCGCGGATGCTCGACTACCCCGTGCTCGCGCTGAACTGCCACGATAGCGCCGGCGGGCCCGGCCCGTTCCCGTCCTCGACCCTGGTCGAGACGCCGGACCTCGCGGTCGGCGTCGCCGGCATCGCCGCGACGATCCTGGACAAGACCATGCCCCCGTCGTTTGCGGGGGATCTGCGGTTCACGGACGGTATCGAGGAACTGCCCGGCGTCATCGCGGACCTCCGAAACCGGGGGGCCGACCTGGTGGTCGTGATCAGCCACCTGGGCCTGCCGCAGGACGTCCGGGTCGCGAACGAGGTGGACGGGATCGACGTCCTTCTCTCGGGGCACACGCACCACCGCCTCGAGGCGCCGCTCGTGGTGAACGGCGCCCTCCTGGTCCAGTCCGGGGTCCACGGCTCGTTCGTCGGCCGGCTCGACCTCGAGGTCCGCGACGGGCGGGTCACCCGGCACGCGCACCGGCTGATCGAGGTCGGCGACCGCACACCGGCCGACCCCGCGGTGGAGGCGCTCGTCGACCAGGCCGTCGCGCCGTTCCGCGAGGAGCTCGCCGTGGTCGTGGGCGAGACCGCGGTCCCGCTCTATCGCGGCGAGATGTTCGGCTCGAGCATGGACGACATGCTCCTCGCCGCGCTCCGGCACGCGACCGGGGCGGTGCTCGCGTTCTCGAACGGCTGGCGGTACGGCGCCCCAATCCTCCCGGGGCCAATCACGCACAACGACCTCTACGACATCGTGCCCATGGACCCCGAGGTGATGACGGTCACCCTCACGGGGGCGGAGGTGCTCGGCATGCTCGAGCAGAACCTCGAGCGGACCTTCGCCTCCGACCCGTTCGGCCAGATGGGCGGGTACGTGAAGCGGTGCCAGGGGCTCACCTGCTACGTGAAGATCGAGAACCCGACGGGCCACCGGGTCCAGGCCTGCTGGGTCGGGGACCGGCGGCTCGACCCCGGCGAGCGCTACCGGGCCGCGTTCGTGACGGTCCAGGGCGTCCCTTCCGGGCTCGGCGAGGACCGGGCCGGGACGGGGGCCGGGGCCCACGCGGCGATGGAGCGGCTGCTCGCGGACGAGCGCCCCTACCGTGGAGAGCGACCGCCGGCATTCCGGGTGATCTGAGATGTACCGGACCGTCGTGCATGTCCCCGACGCGGCACGTGTCGGCAGGGCGCTCAGGAACGTCCGGAACCTGCTCGACGACCTCGCCGGCGAGGTCGAGGTCGTGCTGGTCGCGAACGGGGACGCGGTCGGGGCTCTCGCGCCATCGTCCCCCCACGCCGGGCTCGTGCGGGAGCTGGTGCACCGCGGCGTTTGGGTCAGCGCCTGCGCCCGGGCCCTCCGGAACCACGGGCTCGACCCCGCCGCACTCGTCGACGGCGTGATCACGGTTTCGGGCGGGGCGACCGAGGTGGTCCGTCTGGAGGCCGACGGCTTCGCGTATCTCCGTCCGTGAGCCGAACGGGCCGTATTCAATACCCTTATGGCCTCGCACCGGCAATTGAGGAGCATGGTCGTATTCACCGGGGTGGAACTCGGGTGGCTGTTGATCGTCCTCGGCGCGCTCGTGCTCCTGTTCGAGGCCTACTCGCCCGGGTTCTTCATGACAGTGCCCGGGACGGTGATGATCATCCTCGGCGTACTCCTCGTGCTCGGCGTCGACATCCTCGGTTCGGTCTGGGGGATCATCCTCGGTGTCGTGGTCGCCCTCGCGTCCGCGATCGCGACGGTCTGGTTCTACTCGAAGTTAAATCGCGGCGCGGAGCCGCCGACGACCATGTCGCGGGACGCGGTGATCGGCCGCACCGGGCGCGTGATCCGACCGATCGACGCGCACTCGCTCGACGGCAAGGTCCGCGTCGGGGGCCACGAATGGTCGGCGCACTCGACCGGGGCGCCGATCGCCGAGGGGGCGACCGTCCGGGTCGTGGAGGCCGAAGGAGTCCACGTCGTCGTGGAGGAGGTATGATTCTATGGCATTGATTGAAACTATCGATACGGCGTCACTGTCGTCAACCTTCATCTCGATCATCCTGATCCTGGTGATCATCTTCATCTTCGCACGCGGTGTCGTGATCGTCCAGCCGTACCAGCAGGGGCTGCAGATCCGGCTCGGCAAGTACATCGGCCGGCTCAACCCTGGTTTCCGCTGGGTCGTGCCCCTGATCACCCGGGTGGAGAAGCTAGACCTGCGGACGCAGGTGGTCGACGTCCCGAGCCAGGAGGTGATCACCAAGGACAACTCGCCGA
>DAEF01000195.1 GCA_002495225.1 Methanoregulaceae archaeon UBA288
ATCGCCGTGATTCCGAACGGCGTGAATACCGACATCTTCCGTCCGGACGCGAGTCGACGCGACGAAGAGTGTCGCCGCCTGCTCTGGGTCGGCCGGTACGTCAAGGGCAAGGGGATCGACTTCCTGATCCACGCGGCGGCGGAACTCGTCCGCGAGGTCCCCGATCTCCAGCTCACCCTCGTGGGCGAGGGACCCGAAGAGGCAGAGATCCGGCAGCTTGCGACCGAGCTCAGGCTGGACGGCCACATCGAGTATCTCCCGTTCATGACCTACGACCAGATGCCGGCCCAGTACCAGCGTGCAGAGATGCTTGTGCTGCCGAGCCTGCACGAGGGGGTGCCCCGGACCATGCTCGAGGCGATGGCCTGCGGCCGACCGGTCGTGATCTCGGAGTTCGAGCACCTCCGCGAGCTCGTGAGCGGCGGGGGCCTGATGTTCCCGAAGGGCGACGTGACCGCACTGGCCGACGCGATCCGGAACCTCCTCGAGCACCCGGACGAGGCCGACGAACTCGGGACGCGGGCACGCGAGACGATCATCCGGCAGAACTCCTGGCGGAACACAGTCGAGTCGACCCTTGACCTCTACCGTGAGCTCGTACCGGCCTGACACAGGGCGACGGGCGGACCACGAGTCGCTCAACTGGTCGATGTCTCTTGTCAGAGCTCCGCGATTGGGTGGGTCTTCGTGAACCTGCTCGTCTGCGCCTCCGAGTACTACCCCCACGGTTTCGGGATCGCCAACGTTGCACACCGCGTAGTCGAGCGTCTGGAGGCACGGGGAGTGCGGTGCACGATCTGCTCGCCGACGGGGCCCGACATCAGGATCGGGAGCCGGCGCCTGATCCGCGATCTCGCGGTCGGCGGTCTCCTCCATTACTGGAGGGGCGTCGCCCGCCTCCCCGACGCCGACGACTTCGATGCCGTCTGGATGCACAACCCGCTCTTTCTCGGGGCGACACCGTTCCCCCACGGGGTCGCGACGATCCACTCCACCTATCTCAACAAGTACCGCCAGGGGATGGTGCCGCAACGGTATTACCGGGTCGTCTCCGCGCTGGAGCGGCGCTCTCTCATCCGGACATCCCTCAGGAACCGGTTGACCGCGGTCTCCGAGACCGTCGAATCGGACCTCAGGGCCCTCGGGATCGAGTCGTCGCAGATCGCGCTGATCCCGAACGGGGTCGATACGTCTCGCTTCGCGCCCGCGGAGGAGCGCGAGGCACGCCGCTCCGACTACGACATCCCCGACGACCACACGGTCCTGCTCTTCCTCGGGCGCATGTCCGAGGCGAAGCAGCCCGAGCGCCTGGTCGCGACCTTCGCCCGCCTTCACCGGCTCCGGCCCGACACCACCCTCGTGATAGCGGGCGGCGGCGACCGGCTCGAGACGACAAAGGCGCTGGCGCGGGACCTCGGGGTCGGTGACGCCGTCCGGTTCCTGGGCATGGTGGACAGCGACAGAACGCCGGAACTCTACCGGCTCGCCGACTGCTACGTGATGGCGAGCCGGAGCGAAGGGAGCCCCCTGACCCTGTTCGAGGCTCTCTCGACGGGCCTTCCCGCGATCGTCTCGCCGATCCCGGCGCTCGGCTTCGTCGAGGAGCGGGGCATCGGCCGGACCGTCGACTTCGAAGAGCCTGAGGCAGCGGCGTCTGCGATGGCGGCGTACCTCGACGCCGACCTCCGGGGCGCGGGAGACCGGGCCCGGGCGTACGTGACCGACCACCACGACTGGTCCGTGATCGCGGACCGGTACATCGCGGAGTTCGAGCGGGCCGCGGAGGAACAATGAAGGTCGCGCTTCTGACCCACAACACCGACGGCGGGCTCGTCCTGTACGTCTCGCAGCTCGCGAACGCGCTCGCGCCGAAGGTCGACCTCGTCGTGGTCGCTCCCGAGGGGCTTGATTCGTCCCGGTTCCCGTTCTCGCCCGGCGTCCGCATCCGCCTCCTTCATGTCGGGAACGTCATCCGGACCTTCCTGGCCAACATCCTCCGCATCTGGCGGCCCTTCCAGTTCCTCGGCGCGATCGACGAGGAGCGCCCCGACATCCTGCACTTCAACGGTGCGTCGCTCTGGTACGCCCTGCTGTTGCCCGTCCTCACCCGAAGATACCCCGTCATCGTCACCATCCACGACGTGAACCCGCATCCGGGCTCACGGGCCTGGGACCAGGACCTCGCGCGGCGGCTCTTTCTCCGGTATTCAGACGCGGTGATCGTCCACGGGGAGTGGGCGAAGCGGCAGCTCGCGCCGACCCAGCCCGGGTACGTGATCCCCCACGGCGACTATTCGTTCTACACCGGGATCGGCGATGACGGGGTCGCTGAGGAGGACGCGGTCCTCTTCTTCGGCCGGATCGAGCCGTACAAGGGGCTGCAGTACCTGCTCGAGGCGATGCCCCTCGTCTGGGCCGGATTGCCGTCCACCCGCCTGATCGTCGCGGGCAGCGGCTCTCTCGAGCCCTACGGGGAGCTGCTGCAGGACGACCGCATCGAGGTCGTCAACCGGTTCATCGACGATGCCGAGGTGCCTGCGCTCTTCGGCCGGGCCCGGGTCGTGGTCCTCCCGTACACCGAAGGAACCCAGACGGGGGTGATCCCGATCGCGTACGCCTTCCATAAGCCCGTGGTGGTCACGGATGTCGGATCCATCCCCGAGGTCGTCGAAGAGGGGCGAACGGGCCATATCGTGCCCCCGCGGGACCCGGGAGCGCTCGCGGGGGCAATCTTGAAGATACTGCAGAACGAATCTTTGAGGACTATCATGGGAACGGCCGCTTACGAGAAGATGACCCGCGAGCTCTCCTGGGGGCCGATCTCGGACCGGACCATCGCGGCATACCGCGAGGTCGTGGAGCGTGCCAGATGAAGATCCGCGACCCGACCCGGCTCAATGACTGGGGGATCGTCCCGTTCCTCGGGATCGTGCTCGGCGTCCAGCTCCTGCTCTGGCTCACGCTCGTGCTCGAGGAGAACGGGGCGGGCGTTCCACTCCTCCGGCAGGTGGTCGGCTTCGTCTACCTGACGTGGATTCCCGGGATCGTTCTGCTCCGCGTTCTCCGGGTGCACAGGGTCGGGGCGATCGAGACCCTCCTCTTCTCGATCGGGCTCTCGATCGCGACCGTGATGTTCCTCGGTTTCGCGATCAACACGATCTACCCGATGCTCGACCTGTTGAGGCCTATCTCTGAGGGGCCGCTCCTGATCACCCTCACGGTCTTCGTCTTCGCCGGGGCCGTGCTCGCGTACATCGTGGACCGCGACTTCAACCAGCCCGATTACGTGGAGACCGGCGACACCTTCGGCTGGCCGGTCTTCCTCTTCGCCCTCCTCCCGTTCATGGCGATCTTTGGTGCCTGGCTCGTCAACAACTACCGGGTCAACACCATCCTCTTCATCCTGCTCGCGGTGATCGCCCTCGTCCCGGTGCTCGTCGCGTTCCGGAGGGTCGTGCCCGCGCAGTACTACCCGTTCGTGATCTGGACAGTTGCGCTCGCCCTCCTCTTCCACTCCTCGCTCATCTCGAACCACATCTGGGGCTGGGACATCAACCAGGAGTTCTACATCTCGAACCTCGTGGTCCAGAACGGGGCCTGGGATTTCTCGATCTACTCGAACATCAACGCGATGCTCTCAATCGTGATGCTCGCCCCGATCTAC
>DAEF01000193.1 GCA_002495225.1 Methanoregulaceae archaeon UBA288
CGGACGCCGACGGGCTGTACGACGATGTGAACGGGAACGGGAGGAAGGACTTCGCGGACGTCGTGCTCTTCTTCAACCAGCTGACCTGGATCGCGGAGCACGAGCCGGCCGGCCTCTTCGACTACAATAAGAACGGCCGGATCGACTTCGCGGACGTGGTCTGGCTCTTCAACAATCTCTGATGCCGGGGCCCGCGTTCAACCGGGGCCGGGCTGGCCCCTCACGCCCCGGAGACCCCGATCAGCACGCGCCGCCTCCGGGGCCCATCGAACTCGCAGATGTACACCCCCTGCCAGGTGCCGAGCGCCGGGCGCCCGTTGATGACCGGCACCATGGCCGAGAAGCCCACCAGGGAGGCCTTGATGTGGGCGTCGGCGTTCCCCTCGGCGTGCCGGTAGTCGCCCCCGGCGGGGACCAGGCGGGCGAGATCGGCAAGGATGTCCCGGGCCACGTCCGGGTCCGCGTTCTCGTTGATCGTCACGCCGGCCGTCGTGTGCGGCACGTACACGTGGCAGGTGCCGCTCTGCACGCCGCTCTTTCCGACCTCGTCCGCCACCGCGCCGGTGATCTCGACGAGCTGGCTCCTCGAGCCGGTCGGTACGTCGATCTGCGTCCATCTCATCCCACACGCCTCCGTCGTCCTGCTCTCGCGCCCGTGCACGGTCCCTCCCGTCACCGTCTTCTGCCTGTGCGGCGGGCCGTGGATCCCGTGGGCGCCACGGTCATTCGTGGAGGCCGGAGCGTGATAACGGTGATCCCCGGAGGGGCGCGCCTCTCCCGGGGGCCGAGCGTCCCAACGGGCGGCCCGTCTGTCGCCCGCCGCCTCTTCTCTCCCGGTCCCGCACGGGGCGGAGCTCCGGCCAAACGGGCCCGTCACCCGGCCCGCGCCATGCCTTTATGCTCGTGACCGTCGACCCTTCTCCCAGATGCTGTCCGACGCCGACCTCGCCGAGGCCCGGCGGCTCCTCGGCCGGGAGCCGACCCCGGTCGAGGCCGCCTGCCTCGAGAACCTCTGGTCCGAGCACTGCTCGTACCGTTCGACCAAGCACCTGCTCCGGACCCTGCCCACCACCGGCCCCGACGTGCTGATCGGCCCTGGCGACGACGCCGCCATCGTCCGGTTCTCGGACGAGGTCGCGCTCGCCATCGGGATGGAGAGCCACAACCACCCGAGCTACGTCGACCCGTACGACGGCGCGGCCACCGGCGTCGGAGGGATCGTCCGCGACGTCCTCTCCATGGGCGCCCGGCCGATCGCGCTGATGGACCCGCTCTACTTCGGCCCGCTCGAGGACGAGAAGAACCGCCACCTCTTCTCCGGCGTCGTCTCGGGGATCGGCGGGTACGGCAACTGCATCGGCGTCCCCGTGGTCCGGGGCGAGGTGGTCGTCGACCCGTCGTACGCCGGCAACCCGCTCGTCAACGTCGTCTGCGTCGGCACGGTCCGGCCCGACGCCTACATCACGGGCCGCGTCCGGAAGCCCGGCAGCAAGCTCCTCCTGGTCGGCGCCCCCACGGGCCGCGACGGCCTCGGCGGCGCCTCGTTCGCGTCGCGCGACCTCTCCGAGGACTCGGAGGCCGCGGACCGGCCGTCCGTCCAGATTGGCGACCCGTTCACCGAGAAGCTTTTGATCGAGGGGATCCTGGCCATGGTCGCGACCGGCAAGGTGCTCAGCTGCCGCGACCTCGGCGCCGCAGGGCTCGCGGGCGCCTCCTCGGAGATGTGCTCGACCTTCGGCGGCCACATCCGGGCGGACCGCGTCCACCTTCGCGAGACCGGCATGACCCCGGTCGAGATCATGCTGGCCGAGAGCCAGGAGCGGATGTGCCTCGAGGTCGCCCCCGACGACGTTGGTCTGATCGGCGGCCTTGCCGAGCGGTACGACCTCCCCTGGTCCGAGATCGGCGAGGTGATCGGCCAGCCGCACTATATCGTCACCTTCTGGGACGAGGTCGTCTGCGACCTGCCCATGGAGATCCTGATCGAGGGAGCCCCGGGCTGCGCCCTGCCCGAGCAGCCGTACGCGGCCGAGCGGCCGTTCGTCCGGCCCGAGCGGCCGCTCCGCGAGCTCGCCCTCATGGTCCTGGCCCACCCCGAGGTCGCCGACCGGCGCTGGGTCGCCGAGCAGTACGACCGCGACGTCCAGGTCAGGACCGTGGACGCGCTCCACGACGCCGCCGTGCTCCGGCTCGGGAACGCGGCCCTCGCCCTCTCCTGCGGCTGCAACCCGCGGCAGATCCACCTCAAGCCGTACGAGGGGACCGCGAACACCGTCCTCGAGAACGCCGCGAACCTCGCCTGCGCCGGCGCTGTCCCGATCGCGATCGTGAACTGCCTGAACTTCGCCTCGCCCGTCCACCCCGAGGTCTACTGGCAGCTCTCCCAGGCCGTGCGCGGCCTGGCCGACATGGCCCGCGCCCTCGACTGCCCTGTGGTCGGCGGGAACGTCTCGCTCTACAACGAGTCCGACGAGCACGGGACCCAGATCAAGCCGACGCCGTCTATCGGGATGGTCGGGAAGGGGCCGATCCGGCGCTGGACGAAACCCGAGCCCGGCTGGACCCTCGCCCTCGTGGGCGAGACTCACCCGGACTTCGGCGGCTCGGTCCTGGACGCGGTCACGAACTGCGGCGGCCACGCTCCGACCATGGGCGACCTCTCGACCCTCATCCCGGTCCGGAACGCGGTGGCCCGCTCCGAGCGGATCACGGCGACCGACCTCTCGCAGGGCGGGCTGCTCGCAGCCCTCGCCGCCATCGCTCCCGACGCCGCGGTCGCGCTCGAGGGCGACCTTGTCGAGGCGCTCTTCGCCGAGACCCCCGGCCGGTTTTTGCTCGCCGCGGCCGACCCGGCCCTGCTCGCGGACGTTCCCCACCGCGTCATCGGGACGGTCGGCGGCGCGGGCCTCCGCATCACCGCGCCCTCGGGATCGCTGACGCTCGCCCCCGAGGAGATCCAGGCCGCGCTCGAAACGCTCAGCCGCCGGATGGCGGACGCGTAACGAGCGCCGCGAGCTCGCCAAGCGCCGCCTCGTTCTCGAGGTCCTTCCGGTCGAACGCGACCGCGCCGCGGACCCGGGCGCCGCGGGCCTCGAGCGCGGCCCCGAGCAGGCCGGCCGCGCTGCCGGGCCCGCCGCCCGAGGTGACATAGACCACCGCCTCTTTTCCGTCGATCCCCCGGAGCGCGGCCACCGCTCCGTTCGCGGCCGGCGTCGGGGCGAAGGCCCAGACCGGCGAGCCGAGCACAACCACGTCGTCGTCCCCGACGTCGATCGCGCCTGGCTCGATCTCCGCCGCCTCGCCGCGCAGGGCGCGCGGGGCGCCGACCGCGTAGGCCGTCAGGGTTGAGTACTGGAACCGGTCGCGGACCTCGACCAGGTCCGCGTCAACCGTGCCCGCGAGCCGTGCGGCCAGCAGCTCGGCCACGCGCCGGGTGTTGCCGGAGAGGGAGTGAAAGACGATCGCGACGCGCATAGTCGATCGTGCGCCCGGCAGGGTGATGAAGATTCTGAAAAAGAGGGAGTATTACTTCCGGAACTGGGGCATCATGTCCCGGACTTCGGTCCCGACCTGCTCGATCAGGTGTTCCTCGTCGGCCTTTGTGAGCGCGTTGAAGACCGGCCGGCCCACGAGGTTCTCGAGCATCCACTCGCGCGCGAACGCCCCGGTCTGGATCTCGGCCAGGATCTCGCGCATGGCCTCGCGCGACTCCTCGTTGATCACCCGCGGCCCGCGCGTGAGGTCGCCGTACTGGGCCGTGTTCGAGATGAACCGGCGCATCTTCGTGAAGCCGCCCTCGTAGATCAGGTCCACGATCAGCT
>DAEF01000203.1 GCA_002495225.1 Methanoregulaceae archaeon UBA288
GGTTCAAGTCCCGGCCGGGGCGTTCTTCATTTTGCAAACATCTCCTTCTCAATTTTCCCTGGAGCGGACTGTCTGGGTTTCGTTGGTGGAGGGAACCGGGCCGGTGCCGTGCAGGCTTCCAGTGTCGTGGAAGAACGGAGTTCCGGGATCCCCGAAGGGCTGGCCAGAGCATTCTCCGCCCCCCGCACGGCCACCCATAGTATTAACCCGGTCTGAATTTACTGTCAGACCATGGACATAATGGGAGACCTGATCAAACAGGTCGGAACGGGCGAGAACCTGACCGCTCTGAGTTCCACGTTGGGCGGGGACGAGAAGAGCGTTCAATCGGCCCTGGGTCTTGCCCTCCCCATGGTGATGGGGTCCATGGCGAAGACCGCAGCGAAGCCCGGCGGCGCCGACCTGATCACCTCGATGATGGGACAGGTGGGCGGCGGCGGCGCCACGAACAGCATGGCCAGTTACCTCTCGACCCCCGCACCGTCAGGCGGTAGCGACATCGTGAGCCAGCTTCTCGGCGGTCAGATGGGCGCCATCCAGAACGCCATCTCCCAGAAGACGGGGCTCCCCCCCGCGATCGTCGGCACGCTGCTCGCCGTCGTGACCCCGATGATCCTCGGAGCCGTGAAGAACACGTTCACGGACAAGAAGATGGATTCGGCGGGCCTCTCCTCCCTGCTGGGGGACCAGGCGAAAGTGGCGATGCAGTCCTCCCCGGATGCCGCAGCGCTCGCCGATCAGTTCCTTGGAGCCGAGGAGGAGACCGCGGGCATCCTGGGTTCGATCAAGAAGATCTTCGGAATGTGATCCGGAGAGCCGTCCTGATCGTGGTTCTGTCGCCGGGGGTCCCCCGGCGCTTCGAAAGATCGGTGCAACAGGCGCCCTGTCTCCCCCCTCCTTTCTCTTCCTCCTTCCCTGTATCCAGCATCGCTCCCTGCCGGCAGTGTCCTGCAACGGCCCACGGGCTGCCCGGCGGACTTCAGGCGGGAGTCCAGGAGCCCCGGGGCACCTGTCGATCGAGACAGGGGAGATTTCACCCCGCTCCTGTCCGTGTCGCGTTACCCGGTCGATCATGCTGAAACACCTGATCGGCACCGGATGACCCGGTTCCGTCCCGGTGCACCGGAGTGCCCGGGGGTGCGTGGTGACCGGGGGCCGGACACCTCTCTCTCTGGACAGCGACGACGTGGGCCCCGGGGGGCGTGCAGGTACGTGCACGATGACGATTGTCCAGCGCCGGCAATCGCCCTTTTCCCGTGCGATGTCCGATCGACCTGCGCTGCGGCAGGACCCGCTGATCTGACGAGCAGCCCCCCGGAACGAAAAAAGAGCGTGTTCTGGCTGGAAGACCTCGTGTCTTCCCCTTCCAGTGTGTTACTCCCCGCGAAGTTTCTTGAGCGTCGCGATATGGGCCTGGTCATTCCGGATGATCTTCTTGAGCGCGTAATCGAGCTTGCAGTACTCGTACGGGAGGTCGTCTTTCTGGCTCTCCAGCAACGCCAGTGCTTTCATGTAGTTGTCGATCGCGGCCCCTTCGCACTTGATATCGGTCTGGAGAATCGCATCCATGCTGTCCGCTGCGTGGGTCGTTCCCATCTCCATAGAGGGTATCGTGTCGAGGTAATCCGCGATCAGGTGCCGGAGCTTCTTCTGGTGCAGACGGTGATACCCTGCCAGTCTCCTCAACCGCTTGTTGACGAGCCGTGCGTCGACACCCTTCACGGTCTTTGCATGACTCAGGTACTGGACGTAGATTGCATGTTCGTTCTCAAGATTTTTGTTGAGACGCTACCCCAGTTCTGGCGACTTCGGTGTGGTGTTCATGGTTGATCACTCGTCTGCTACTAAGCGCGGATCACTTAAAGATCTCTATCCATTTATTAAGAGAGCGTCACAGGCGAGATCGCCTCCGGTCATCACCCCTGGCCGGTGGCCGGGATGACGATCCCCGGGGGAGAGGTGTCCTGGAGAACAGTGCCCCCTCCGGCACTCCCTTCCGCCAGCAGTCTGCCGGCCGATGGAGTTCCAGTTCAGATCGGATCGCCCGTACCCCGAAGCGGGTGTGCGCCTGGAAGACAGTTCGTCCCGGCGCCACGGCCCCGGTCGAGCCGCCATCGAGCGAGAGAGAACGACGCCGTTTCACCGGCAGAACCAGCCCGGGGGACCCGATCCCCGGCCCTCCGCGTCGGGATCGAGGTGCGGTGACCTGTCGGGACGATGCGAGTTCTCCTCGTTCACCAGGGTCCCGGGGTGAGAGGGACGCTTCCTGGGGTGGCGACCGATCTGATGGCTGAGGATTCTCTCGAGCATTCACATTCGACATCGGTCTGTCAGCCTCCCCCGCCGATCCACGATCCGGCGCGTCCCATCGTCACTCCTCGCACCGTTCCCTTCTGAAGCTGGCGGTCCCCCGCGCTGCACGCATCACCCGGTCCGGCACGACCGACGTCCTATCCCTGTGCTCCGGGTCTGGATCGCACGGAGGATATCCGGTGATGAACGGGGTGCGGACTTCGCGTGATCGATCGACCGGAGGGAGCGCCCTCGTGTATCCTTCGTCCTGGCCCACGGGGGTTGGCGGCGACCCGCACTGGACGGGACGAGTTCACGACCGGAATCTTCAAAAGACCGGCCACGCATCTGAACAGGTACCATGGTCTTCTTCTTCGACCCGTTCTACTTCATCTTCGTGTTGATCCCCGTGATCGTCATCTCCGCCGGCGTCCAGCTCTGGCTCCGCTCGACCTACGGCAAGTGGTCGCGAGTGCCCAACGCCGCCGGCCTCTCCGGCCTCCAGGTCGGCCAGGCGATCTTTGGCCGTACGGACCTGCAGGCGATCCCGCTCCAGACCACGCCGGGCGAGCTCTCGGACCACTTCGACCCGAAGGCGAATGTCGTCCGGCTCTCCCAGGGGATTGCCGCCACCCCGTCGGTCGCTTCCATGGCCGTGACGGCCCACGAGCTCGGTCACGTCCAGCAGTACCAGAGCGGCTCCGGGTTGATGAAGGTCCGCAACGTCCTGGTCCCGGCCGTGCAGTTCAGCCCGACCCTCTCGTACATCTGCATCCTGCTCGGCCTGCTCATGGGGATCGCGGGGCTCTTCTACCTCGGGATCTTCTTCTTCGGCCTGATGGTTGTCTTCACGCTCCTGACCGTCCCGGTCGAGTTCGACGCGTCGCGCCGGGCGTTCCGCCTCCTCGACCAGGCCGGATTGCTCGTCGACGAGAACGACAGGCGGGGCGCGCGCTCGATGCTGAACGCCGCCGGCTTCACGTACGTGGCCGCTGCCGCGACCTCGATCCTGCAGCTCCTCTACTACGTTTCGCTCTCGCGGCGCTGACGGGGTCGGGAAAATTTATCCGGTCCGGTTCCGACACTTCGCCATGACCCGGACCTCAACCGACCCGTTACTCGACCATCAGGCCCCCGATTTCTGCCTGCCCGACGCGGCAGGCGAGCGCGCCTGCCTCGAGGACTACCGGGGCCGCTGGGTCGTGCTCTACGCCTATCCCCGCGACGGGACGCCCGGCTGCACGCTCGAAGCCCGGCTCTTCTCGGACGCACTCGAAACCTTCGAGGCCCTGAACGCCACCGTGCTCGGCGTCTCGTCCGATCCGCCTGAGAAGCACGCGGCATTCGCGCGAAAGCACGCACTCCGCCACCGCCTCCTCTCGGACCAGGAGCACGACCTCCTCGTGTCGTACGGCACGTGGAAAGAGAAGAAACTCTACGGAAAGGTGATGATGGGAACCGAGCGCTCGACCTTTCTGATCGACCCCGCGGGCACGATCCGGGCGGTCTGGCGCAGGGTGAAGGTGCCCGGTCACCCGGACGCGGTCCTCGAGACGCTCGCGTCGCTTTCGGCAGGAGGGACCTGAGGGGCACCGGGGACTCTGGATCTTACGGGGGACCGATCAGGACGATCTCGGGCGGTGTCGCCCTGACCTCGCGGGGCAGGTTCGACGTGCCGATCCCGCGCGTCACGTACATCGTCGCCTCTCCGCACGCACTCCGGCCCGAGAGACCGAGGCGGTCGGCGACGCCCGCCGGCAGGAACTGGCCGCCGTGCAGGTGACCCGCGAGGATCAGGTCCGCGTCCCAGGGGGCCGCGCAGTCGGGCTCGTGGATCATGTAGATCGTGAAGGCGTCCGTCGGCTCCAGCACGGGGGGTTTCGCGCGCCCGGCCCATGCATCGTCGAGACCGACGAGCCTGACCGGCCGACCTCCGATCTCGAGGTCGACCGCCTGGTTCCGGAGGACGTGCACGCCGCTGGCTTCGAGCGCGGCCATGATCCGGTCTGCGTAGAGCGGATCGGCCGTTCCATCGTCGAGGCGCTCGACGCTGTAGTCGGCGACCGAGATCCGGGTCTGGCGGACCTGGGTCAGCTTCCTGACGAGGGCCGTCGCCGAGTCTGCCGAGCGGTAGTCGTGGTTGCCGAGGACGGCGTAGGTGGGCGCATCGAGTCCGCTCCAGACCAACTGGAGCGAAAGGTCGTCGGTGCCTCCGAAGACGAAGTCGCCGCCGATCAGCACGAGCGACGGCTGCATCGCGTTGATCTCGCGGATCGTCTCCTGTATCAGGGGGAGGTTCTCCGCGCGGACATGCGGGTCAGCGATGAAGACGATCCCGCCGGGTGCGCCTTCGACCGCGAGCTCGGTCACCAGGGGATCCCTTCGCTCGACCATGACGGTTCCAAGCGAGGCCGAAAGGACCGAGAGCAAAAGCGTGACCGAGAAGAACCGGTTCAGGTGCGGCATGACCGGCGCAACCGTCATCGGTGTAGTATGGATCGGTCTGGGTATAAGTGATTCGTATTCCGGCAGACGGCCCCGGGACACCTCGTTCGGGCGCGGCGCTCGGCCGGCCCGTGCCGGCCCACCGCACACGGATCGCCGTCGCTCCGACCTCTTTTGCCGACCGCCGGTTCCGGCTCACCCCGGGAGCGAACCTCGCATTCTACCGTGTCCCGCCCGCTCCGCGGCGTTTCGACCGCCTGCCGGCAACGGGGGGGGTGCTCCGGGCTTTCCGTTCCGGTGGTCCCGGTCCTCGGGGTTCCGCGTTGGCTTGGACGGGGCCCGACACCGATCCGCACGATTAACGCCTGCGGCTTCCAACGGATCCCCGTGACAGCGCGCCCGTACCGATTCGCCCGCCGCATGGCCGCAGTCCCTTCCTCGTTTCTCGGCACGCTCTTCGTCGTCTCGGCCGACCCGTCCGTGATCTCGTTCGCGGGCGGGCTCCCGTCGTCCGCGATCCTCGACGCGGCCGGGATCGCCGGAGCCGCGGCCGACGTGCTCGCCGATGCCGGCCCGGCCGCCCTGCAGTACTCGACCACCGACGGCTACCTGCCGCTCCGCGAGTTCATCGCCGACCGCTACCGCCGGCGGGTCGGCCTCGACGTGACCGCCGCAAACGTCCAGATCGTGAACGGCTCGCAGCAGTGCCTCGACCTCATCGCCAAGTGCCTCGTCGACCCCGGGGACGCTGTCGCGATCGAAGCCCCGGGGTACCTCGGCGCCATCGAGGCCTTCAGCCTGTACGAACCCCGCCTCTCGGCCGTGCCCGTGGACGGGGCGGGCCCCGACCTCGCGGCGCTCGAGCGGGTCGTCGCCCGTGATCGGCCGAAGTTTTTCTACGCGATCCCGAACGCACAGAACCCGTCGGGCCTGACGTACCCGGACGGGGCGAGGCGGGCCGTCGCCGAACTCCTGGACGGGTCGGAGACGCTCCTGTACGAGGACGACGCGTTCGGCGAACTCTTCTTCGACGGCCGGCCGCGCCGGCCGATAGGAGCGGACCTCCCGGGGAGGGCCGTGCTCTCGGGATCGTTCTCGAAGGTGCTCGCGCCCGGCATGCGCTGCGGCTGGCTCGTCGCGCCCGGGGAGGTGCTCGCACAGTTCAACGTGGCAAAGCAGGCGGCGGACCTCCACTCGAACCATTTCTGCCAGCTCGTGCTCCACCGGTGGCTCACGACCCACGACCTCGACGAGCAGTGCCGGAGGGTAGCGGGCGTCTACCACGAGAACTGCCGGGCCCTCGGCGACGCGCTCGACGAGCGGTGCCCCGAGCTCGAGCACACCGAGCCCGAAGGCGGCATGTTCCTGCTCGCCCGCCTGCCAACAGGCGTCTCGTCGCTGGCGCTCTTCGACGAGGGCGTCCGCCAGGGCGTGGCCGTGATGCCCGGACCCCCCTTCTTCCTCGAGGGCGGCGACGACGTGATCCGCCTGAACTTCTCGAACACCGATCCCGAGAAATGCGCCGAGGGGATCGCCCGGCTCTCGAGGGCGATCGCGAACCTCGCCTGACGAGCTGGAGGACGGCTTTTCGAGGAGACCCCTGCAGAAGATATTTATCCCGTCCCCGGGGAATCGATGCCATGCAGATCGTTCACGTCAACGGGACCGACAGGGGCAGGGTCATGCTCTACGCGCTCTCGACCTGCGGCTGGTGCGGAAAGACGAGGGACCTTCTGGAGGCCCTCGGGGTCGCGTTCGACTACGTCTACGTCGACCTGGTCGCTCCCGACCAGCAGAAGCCCGTCATCGAGGAGGTCGAGAAGCACAACCCCTCGCTGTCGTTCCCCACCGTCGTGATCGGCGAGAAGACGATCGTCGGCTTCAAGGAGAACGAGATCCGGGAGGCGCTCAAGTGAGCGAACCCGCACCGATCCCCGACGAGGAGATCGAACGGGTCTACCGCCAGCTCGACAGGGATGCCGAGTCGGCCGGGTACCACCTGAACCCCGACGAGGCGTTCGTGAAGGGGCTCGTCCGGGGGCTGATCGAGAACGAGCGACGGTACGGCTACCGCGCCTGTCCCTGCCGGCTCTCGATGGGTTCGAAGGACGCCGATCTGGACATCATCTGTCCCTGCGATTACCGCGACCCCGACCTCGACGAACACAACGCCTGTTACTGCGCGCTCTACGTCTCCCTGGGCGTCAGGAAGGGTGAGCAGACGGTGGGTTCCATCCCCGAGCGGCGTCCTCCCCGGGCCGAGCGCGAGCGGGCCCGGGCCGAAGCGCGGGTGCCGGCAGGCCCGATCGGGGAACTGCCGTTCCCGGTCTGGCGGTGCAAGGTCTGCGGCTACCTCTGCGCCCGGGGCGAACCTCCGCTCCAGTGCCCGATCTGCAAGGTCGCAAAGGAGCGGTTCGGCCGGTTTCTCTGATCGGCCGCAACCCTCTTATGCCCCCGGGAGGAGTCATGGGTATGGCAGACAGAGTCACGGTCGAGGTCGTCGGGTTCTCGTACTCGGAGTGCGGACCGTTCCCCTGCGACGAGACCCGGACCTGCGGTCTCGAGAGCTGCGCGCCGTACGGTGCGCTCAAAGCCGCGTTCGACGCGCTCAAGGAGCGCCTCCGTGCCGACTACGGTGATCGCGTCGAGGCGAAACTGACGCTCCTCGACAACGGCGTGCCCGAGTACGTGAAGGCGATCGTCGACCGCGAATCCCCTCCGATCCCGCTCGTGCTGATCAACGGGAAGTGGCGGCCGATCGGCCGGATCTCGGTCGACCCGATAAAAAGAGAGATAGAGAAGGCCCTTGCAGCCTAGTCGATCGTGGTGAGCTCGCCCGAGCCGATGTCGAAATAGAGGCCGTGCAGGCGGATCCGTCCATCCGCCTCGGCCGCCTGCACGAGCGGGTACTGGCGCAGGTGCTCGAGCTGGAGCCTGACGTTCTCCTTGATGATCGCCACGAGCCGGTCCGCCTTCTCAATATCGCTCGTCGCCGGCGCAAGCGTCGAGTCGACCCGCTTCTTGGCCGGCATCAGGTTCGTGAGCCAGAGCGGGATCAGGTGGTCGTGCTCGAGATCTGCGTCGAGTGCCTTGCACGCGCCGCAGTCCGAGTGGCCGCAGACCACGATCTCCTTGATCTTCAGGTGGTTGATCGCGTACTCGATCACGGTTCCCGCGTTCAGGTCGAGGGGGGGCACGGCGTTGCCGATGTTCCGGTGCACGAAGAGCTCGCCGGCCTTCGCGTTCGTATACTGTTCGGGGATGATGCGTGAGTCGGAGCAGCCGATCCAGAGAACCTCCGGTTTCTGGCCCTTGGCGAGGTTCTCGTAGAATGCGCGGTTCGGTGCGAGGTCATTCTTCAGGAACGCCCGGTTGCCTTCGAAGAGCTGGTCTACCATGGTGAATCTCCTAGGGAGAGGTGGTCGACTGGTGGAGATAAAAAAGAGACGGCTATCGCTGGACCGCGCCGAGATCAGCCTGCTCCACCGTCCGGGCGTACCGGGCAAGCAGGCCCGAGAGCTCTTTCTCGAGGGGCGCCCAGGCGCCGCGCCGGCGGGCGAGCTCCCCGTCGTCCACGAGCAGGTCGAGCCGGCGCTCGTGGAGGTCGACCCTGATGATATCGCCGTCCGCGACGAGAGCGATCGGCCCGCCCACGGCAGCCTCGGGCGCGACGTGGCCGATGCAGGGGCCCCGGGTGCCGCCCGAGAACCGGCCGTCCGTCACGAGCACGACCCGGGTGTACCCGAGCCCCATCAGGGCCGAGGTCGGCGAGAGCATCTCCGGCATGCCCGGCCCCCCCCGCGGCCCCTCGTACCGGATCACGACCACGTCGCCCTCCTGGGCCTGGCCCGAGAGGATTGCGGCCATCGCCGCCTGTTCGCCGTCGTAGACCCGGGCCGGCCCCTCGTGGCGCCACATTGCGTCCGGGACCGCGGCGGCCTTGACCACGGCCCCGTCCGGCGCGAGGCTGCCCCGGAGGGTTCTGAGGCCGCCTCCTGCGTGGACCGGGGCGTCGAGCGGGCGGATCACCTCCTCGTCCAGGACCCGGGCCCGCTCCGCGATCTCGTGGACCGATCGGCCTGCGACCGTCGGCATGTTCTCCAGGAGGGGCAGGAGCCGGGAGAAGACCGCCGGGATGCCCCCGGCCCGGTACAGCCGCTCCATCGAGTACGGGCCTCCGGGGAGCATCGAGGCGATGTGCGGGACCGTTTCGGCGATCTCGTCGAAGTCCGCGAGCGAGAGCGGCACGCCCGCCTCGGTGGCGATCGCGAGCAGGTGGAGGACCGTGTTCGTCGAGCCCCCGAGGGCCATGTCGACCCGGATTGCGTTCCTCACCGCCTCGAGCGTGACGACCTGCCGCGGCAGGATTCCCTCGCGGACGAGCCCGACGGCCCGCTCGCCAGTCTCGCGGGCGAGCCGGAGCTTGTTCGCGTCCACCGCGGGCGTCGCGGCCGTGCCGGGCAGCGACATGCCGAGCGCCTCGGTGATGCAGGCCATCGTGTTCGCCGTGTACAGCCCCTGGCACGAGCCGCACCCGGGCATCGCGGCGCATTCGAGCTCGCCGAGCTCCTCCTCGCTCATGGCACCCGAGGCGACCTGCCCGACCGCCTCGAAGACCGAGATCAGGGAGAGGTCTCGCCCCCCGAGGCAGCCCTCGAGCATGGGCCCGCCGGTCAACACGATCGCCGGGACGTTGCACCGCACGGCGGCCATCAGCATCCCCGGCACGATCTTGTCGCAGGTCCCGACGCAGACGAGCCCGTCGAACCGGTGGCTCTGCACCATGATCTCGATCGAGTCCGCGATGTTCTCACGCGACGGAAGGGAATACCGCATCCCCTCGTGACCCATCGCGATCCCGTCGCAGACGCCGATCACGCCGAACTCGAACGGGACGCCTCCGCCGGCCGCGATCCCTTCGCGGACCCGTTCCGCGAGCTGGCGCAGGTGGACGTGGCCCGGCACCGCCGTGGACCAGGCGTTCGCGACCCCGATGAACGGCCGCTCCATCTCCCCGTCGGTCAGGCCGAGCGACCGGAGGAGCGACCGGTTCGGCGCCCTCTGGTACCCGGCTTTCGTCTCGTCACTCCGCATGGTACAGTGGATGCGGCACAGGTCGACAAAAGGCTGTCGTTTCCAAACTGTTGTTACGTTTCCGGATTTGCCCCAAAACTGCCGAATTTCAATTTTACCCGGGACCAGTCATATTCTTGAGTTCTGTGCGTTTTCACGGCACCAGGCTCGGAGTGAAAAAGGATCCTGATACACGCGCAGGAACCTGTTCTCCGCGAGTGGCTGCTACCGCGGGGAACCCTCGCTTGATGGGGGAGCGCTGTTCGGCATCGCAGTGCGCCGGGCTCGGCAGACCGGGGTCATGGCTAGGAACCCCTGCCCGCAGGCACCAACGTCTGATCAACCACGATGAACATGAAAGGTGAGGCTGCGCCCGAAGGTAGGGATCTCTGTCCTTATCGGTCAGACCCCCTCCACCATGATACGATGTTCCGCACTACCTGGAAGCGAGGACGGTCGAAGCGCCCAGGCCCGCAGGTCATGTGTTCCCGATCCATCCTCCGTGATGGGCTGCTATCAGCCGACCACGGTCTCAAGGCCATGGAGAGTCAGGACCCCAGGAAAGGCCCGGCAGGGATCTCATCGATGAGCAGGCGACGGGAAATCTAAGGGAATAGGGATTGGCGACATGCCCGTCGCTGGATGACCGGACGACCGCTGCTCCCGAAAATTGTGTCTGATGGAGGTATGCCGTACGTCCGATACCTGGGAATCAAAATTCCTCGACGGTCCTGCGAAACAGGGTGGTCCGGTCCTCGCCACCCCTGTCACGGGATCGGCCTGATCTCGACCTCCCATGCAATCTCGGGATTCGTATCGACCTCGACGTGGAAACGGCCACCCCCGGGGGCGCTCCCCAGTTGCTCCCCCGCCACGTGAGCGGGATCCGCCATGGGTCCTGCTGCAATCTGGTAGAACCCTTCCGTCTCGTTGCGGACGTCGATCTGGATGAAGCCCGGCTCGGACTTGACCCAGCGGATGCGGTACTCTCCGGGAGGCAGGAGGAAGGTTTCCGAGACGGCATCCCCCTGTCCCTTGATTTCAAACGGAGACTGCGGGGAGATCACCGGAGCGGCAGGCGGTGCACTGCACCCTGAACTGAGGATCAGAGGACTGAGCATCGCCAGGCAGAGCAGGAGTGCTGCGCATCGCATACACTGGGAAGGAGGCTTGCGCATGTAGACATTTACGGGATGGACCGTTCATGAGGAGGGCACGACGGCGGACAATCGTGAACGGGAACAGAGTTTTGGGTTGTACGGTTCTCAGTCACCGATCCGGATCTCTCCCGCGTCCGCGTCCACGGTCGCCTCGACCCCGTCCGGGAGGTCGGCGATCGGTCGTTCGGGCCGGTCCACGAGGGGGATCCCGGCGATCAGGGCGCCGGCCGCGATGATCGTCTCGGCCTCGGTGTTGATGATCGCGGCCGGTGCGACCCCGTTCCGGGCGAGCCCGTAGAGGACGTACGAGCCCACGGTCGAACCCTTGCCGTGCGGGAAGGCGAGCACGCGGCCCGCGATCGACCGCCCCCGGAGCGGATGGTCTTCGTCGATCACGACCCCTGTTGCGGGATCGACCCCGCCGAGAAACGAGAGTGGGGCGTCCGTCACGAGCAGCAGGCCTGTACCGACCCCTTTTCCTATTCCGCGCGCCCGGGTTATCACTTCCACACCACATAAATGTCTTGACTCCACATCATATCTTGATATGGACGACACCATGCTGAACAACATCCACCCGCGGAGCGAGATCAACCTCCAGCTGGAGCTTCAGCAGATGGAGGCCCAGCACCTTGACCTGAAGATGAAGTTCGACATGCTGCAGAAGGAGAATGCCCATCTGCGCAAGGAGAACAACCAGCTCAAGAGGATGCCCCTCTTTGTCGCAGTCGTGGTGGACATGCTCGGCAACGGTGAGATCTATCTCCGCCAGCAGGGGAACAACCAGGAGTACCTGACCCATGTCGACGCGGAGCTCTACCGGACGATCAAGCCCGGCACGAAGGTCGCGGTCAACAACTCCTTCTCCGTCGTCCGTGTCGTCGGCAACATCTACGACTCCCGCGTCCGCGTCATGGAGCTCGACGCGTCGCCCGACGTTACCTTCCAGCAGGTCGGCGGGCTCATGGCCCAGATCGAGGAGGTCCGCGAGGCCGTAGAGTACCCCCTGACCAAGCCCGAGATCTTCGAGCGGATCGGGGTCGATCCGCCGAAGGGGATCCTCCTCCACGGCTCGCCGGGCACGGGCAAGACCCTGATCGCGAAGGCCGTCGCGCACGAGGCGAAGGCGACCTTCATCCGGATGTCGGGCTCGGAGCTCGTCCACAAGTTCATCGGCGAGGGGGCGCAGCTCGTCCGCGAGCTCTTCTCGCTCGCCCGAGAACGGGCCCCCTCCATCGTCTTCATCGACGAGATCGA
>DAEF01000015.1 GCA_002495225.1 Methanoregulaceae archaeon UBA288
CGCGCGGGCGAGGATGCCGGCACCCTCATCATCCCGGAGGACGCAGTGATCCGAGGCAGTCGTTCCCCGCTCGTGCTTGGCGGCTGGGTGGGTGGGGCTGCCGTTCATTCTTCGTCCTCCTCGATCTTCCAGGGCCCGCGCCGCATGGCGACGGCCCCGGGCAGGTCCGCGTTCTCCTCGCCGATCCCCGGCTCGCGCGCGATCCGGGGGATCCCCGCCCGCGAGACGGTCACGCACATGGCGCTGCCTCCCGGAGGAGCGTTCGCAGATACGCAGCGCGGCTGCGGTTCGCCCGCAGCCGGTCAATGATCTCCGGGTCCGCAACTGAGCAGCGGACCGTGAGATTCACAGTCATGTCTTCCATAGTGGTACGACCAGATATCTCATACCAAATGACATATAAATGTAATATTAATTATTAACGGATATCCTTGATAGGCGAGAAGAGGTCGTGCAGGGCAGGCACGAAAACAGCGCTGCGGCCGGGCCGGCGGACCGGGAACACGGTCGACCGGCCGGCCGGGATGGCGACGGCGCACGCGAGCGAGGCGTTCTATGCGCTCGACGACCCGCTCGAGGCCGCGGCCCTCGCGGTGCTGGTCGAGCTCGGGAGGGGGCAGAGGGCCTCGCAGCTCCTGCCTGAGCCCGGAGAACCCCACGGGGCCGGCCGGACGGGGGCCAACAGGATAGTCCGGCTCGAGCCGCGGCCGGTGGAGGCGTTGCCGAACGATTTCGAGGCGACAAGGGGAAAGGGGCAGCGGACGTTGCTCTGAAGGTATGATCAACAGATACGATAGAACACGAGCGATCTGGGATCGCTGAGCGATCGGGTTGGATCGGATCGACAAAATAGGGTTGACGCGAAATCTATCTGTATCACCGCCTGCCCCGCCGCTCCCTCGCAACGGCAGTACCTCGTCAATCTCACACGCACTGGATCCCGATGTCGATCGAACGCTGGAACGAAAAGGCCTCGCTTATCTGGTCCGTCGCAGACCTGCTGCGCGGCCCGTATCGCCCGAATCAGTACAGGGACGTCATGCTCCCGATGCTGGTGCTCCGCCGGCTCGACTGCGTGCTGGCGCCGACCAGGGACGCGATCCCGATCGCCGCCGGGGAGGAGGGCGGCGGACAGGGGTGGCAGAAGGCCATCGCGGCACTCGAGACGCCCATGCCGCTCGAGGCGATCGAGGCCGAGATCCGGGACGTGGAGCGGGAGATCGCGGAACTGCTCGCGGAGATGACCTGAGATGGAGCCGTACGTGCCGGGGCCGCTGCCGCCGGAGGGGATCGACTGGATCGCGCTGGTCGGGCTGATCGGGAAGGCGAACGCCGCGCTCGCGCGGTTCGACGGGATCGTGCAGGGGATCGTGAACCCCGAGATCCTGCTGGCCCCGCTGCTGACGCGCGAGGCCGTGCTCTCGTCGCGGATCGAGGGGACGCAGGCCTCGCTCGAGGACGTGCTCCAGTTCGAGGCCGACGTGGACGGGCAGGTCACGCTCGCGGGCATGGCCGATATCCAGGAGGTCGTCAACTACCGGCGGGCGCTGCGCCAGGGTGTCCGCGAACTCGAGACGCGGCCGATTGGCATCAACCTGCTCCGGTCGCTGCACTCGACCCTGCTCTCGGGCGTGCGGGGGCGGGACCGGGAGCCGGGCGAGGTCCGGCGGAACCAGAACTGGATCGGCCGGCCGGGCTCGCGGATAGAGGAGGCGTCGTTCGTGCCGCCCGAGCCGTCGCTGGTGATGGACACGCTGACGGACTGGGAGAACTACCTCCACCGCGACGAACTCGACACGCTCGTCCAGGTCGCGATCCTGAAGGGGCAGTTCGAGCTGATCCACCCGTTCCGCGACGGGAACGGCCGGATCGGGCGGATGCTGATCCCGCTGATCCTCTACCGCAAGGGCGTGATCGCGAGCCCGACGTTCTACATCAGTGCGAGTATCGAGCGGCACCGGAGCGCCTACTACGACCGCCTGCTCGGGCTCTCGCGCGAGAACGACTGGACGGGCTGGTGCCGGTTCTTCCTCGAGCGCGTGGTCGAGCAGGCCGAGGAGGACGGCGCGAAGGCGCGGGCGATTCAGGGGCTGTACGGAGAGATGAAGTACGACGTGACGGAGGCGACGCGGTCGCAATATGCCGTTGCCGCGGTGGACACGCTCTTCTGGAAGCCGATCTTTCGGCAGGCGGAGTTCATGGAGGGCTCGAGGATCCCGCCCGACAGTGCCAAGCGCATCATCCGCGAACTGGCGCGGCACGGGATCCTCCGGGCGCGCGCCGAAGGGAGGGGGAGCAGGGCAACGGTCTACGAGTTCCCGCGGCTCCTCGAGATCGTCCAGGGGGAGGGGGCCGGGTGACCGGGCGTTTGTGGTGCATGCGTTCACCACAATCCGGTTTGTGGTGCATGAAATGGGATTTTGTTACCCACAAATCCGTTTGTGACTATTCCGTGATCCACAACGCGGGGCCGGCCGGGGCCGACAGGATAGTCCGGCTCGAGCCGCGGCCGGGGTCGTCGAGGCGATCGCGCGCCTCTGGGCCGCGGGGGAGACCGTCGCCGGGATCGCGGCCGGGGCCGGCGTCTCGAGGGAGATCGTCCGCGACCGGCTCCGCCGGGCCGGCCTCGTCGAGCACCTCGACGGCCGTTGAACCGACGTTTCCCTCCGCGTTCACTTTCACACCGCAATCTTCACTCCTCATATAGTCGGCAGACATGGATCTCATTGCCCGCCGCCATCCCAATGGCGGCGCCGCATCGGAGTGTATCATGTATCACAGAGATGGACGCGGTCCCCTCCACCCCTCCCCGGTACCAGCGTGGCGGTCGGACNNGGACGGGGCGCATGACGGCGACCGGAGGCCGGCGGTGATGGACTGGAAGGATCTTCCCACCGTCGTGGCGCGCTTCCGGCGCTTCCGGGATGCGGCCGCACCCGGGGAGCGGCCGTATCTGGACCTGATCCTGGGGGCGCTGGAATGGGTCGATCCGGAGACCTTCGCCTCCCGCGACGACCCGGAGGAAGCGATCCTGAACGCGGTGCTGGAGTTCGCGCGGAGGG
>DAEF01000084.1 GCA_002495225.1 Methanoregulaceae archaeon UBA288
GAGGTCCATCAGTACCAGCGGGATCATCGCGACGACCACGGTCGCGGCCGACGCGACGATGATCCCGAGCGCCCGCGAGAGCCGCTTCAGGTACAGGTTCGGCGACGGTACCCGCCCCTCGTGCAGGATCTCGTCCGTGATGATGATCAGCTGGTCGATGCCCGTGCCGAGCACGGCGATCAGGCCGGCGATCGTCGCGAGGTCGAGCTGCAGGATGAACCGGGCGATCCCGAGCAGAATTGCAAGCTCCGCCAGGTTCGTCAGCACCATCGGCAGCACGATCGCGGGCTCGCGGTACCGGAAGTAGACCACGAACCCGACCGTGATGACCGCGAAGAGCGCCGCGAGCAGGCTCATCAGCTTGAAGTGGTCGCCGAGAACGGCCGAGACCGAGCCCGACCCCGCGACCGTCACGTCGACGGGGAGCGCGCCCGCGCGCAGGTGGATCTCGAGTGCCGTCGCCGCGTCCTGCCCTTCCTGGCCCGAGCCGGTCGAGGCGAAGAGCTGGCGGACGTTCTGGCCCGACCGGAGCTGCGCGGCGAGATCGTTCGAGAGCGGCGCGTCATAGACGGTCTGGTTGTCGAGGATCATCACCAGGTGATGGTTCTCGGGGTCGGTCACGGCGCCGAACTGGACCGCTCCTTCGCGGAACGCGGTCGCGCCCGACTCGGAGAGGGTGAACCCGACGCCCCAGTTGTTCGAGCCCGGCGGCTCCTGCGCCGGCAGCCCCACCGAGGTGATGGCGTCGCCGAAGAGGACGTGCTCCGAGGCGTTTCCGGTCGTCACGATCCGGATCTCGAACTTGCCCTGCTTGCCCACGATCTCCTGGGCCGTGTTCATGTCCACGCCGGCCATCTCGATGCGGATGTAGCGCGTGATGCCGGTGAGGCCCGAGAGGGTGTTGACCTTCGCGTCGCGCGTCCCGAGGCTGTTGATCTTGTTCTCGAGGATCCTTTTTATGTCCTCGGCGGTGGCCGCCGAGACGCCTTTCTGGATCGAGACCACCGTGCCGCCGGCCTGTTCGACCGCGGCTCGGACCTCGTCATCGGTCAGGGCCTTCCGGATCTCGATCTGGTTCTCGCTCACCAGCTGGACTTCCGTGTCGAGCGCCGTCGAGAGGCTTTTCACGAACTCTTCCACGTTCTCCGTCGTCTGGAACCCGACCACCTCGGCCTGGAGGTCGAGCTGGAGCCAGGCCCCCTCGTTGAGGTCGAGGCCGTACTGGAGGTTCGTCTCGAGCTTGCCGTTCTCGACATGCGGGTAGACCGCGATCGCCGAGGCGAGCACGAGCACGATCACGAGCGCGACCCGCCAGTCCGTGAGGAGGGCGCGCCAGTCGATTTTGCCCGAGCCGCCGGGCGAGGTCGTGACGGTCGGCCCGGAGCGCGCCGGGGCCGGGCCGTCGCTCGCGCGCTGCGCGGCCCGCCGCTCCTTCTTCTCTTTCTTCATCGCGCATCCCTCCCTTCGACGTACCAGCGCAGGATGCCGGCGTTCAGCACCCAGGTGTTGAAGAGGTCGGCCACGAGCCCGAGGAGGATTACGGACGCGATCTGGAAGATGATCTCGACCTGGCCGACGAGCGCGACGACCCACATCGCGAGAGCGGCCGCCATCGCGGTCGAGGTCATGATGAACCCGGTCGTGAACGCGCCCTCCATCTTGTCAGCGAGGTTCCCCTGCCTCTTCAGCACCCGGTTCGTGAGCAGGATGTCCGAGTCGACCGAGTAGCCGATCAGCATCAGCAGGGCCGCCGTCGTCGCGAGCGAGAGCGGGATGCCGAAGAGGTTCATCAGCGCCGACGCCATCACGATGTCCGAGAAGGCGGAGAGGATCACGGCGAGAGACGGCACGAAGATCCGGAAGATCGCGAAGACCACGATCGCCATCAGGATGAACGAGAAGGCGAGCGCGATGACGGCCTGCTCCTGGAGCGTCGCGCCGAACGAGGCCCCGATCTGGTCGATCTTCGCCTCGGGATACTTCTCGAGCACCAGGGTCGAGAGCGCGCGGAACTGGTCGTCCTCCATCGGGCCGAACTTCAGGTACTTGCCCTCGTTGATCCCGCTCTCGACGTCGATGAGCGGGTAGCCCGCGAAGGCGGCCGAGATCTGGTCAGGCGTGTCGGTCGTGAAGACCGTGACGGCCGTGCCCCCGGCAAAGTCCATCCCGGGCGTGATCGGCATGCCGGTCAGCATCGTGTTGACACCAAGCGAGGCCAGCGCCACGAGCAGGACGATGAGAGGGATCGTCACCATCAGCTTGGGGGGATACCGGTTGATGTTATAACTCCAGCGTTCGGATACCACAATCACACCCCTTGATCGTGACTGTACATGTCACAAAACGTCGACTCCAGAGAATAAGCATTTTCTGATATCAACCAAAATTATCGCAGATATCGCATTTTCGAATCGACGCCCAAAATGAGCGTTCTCCTGTCGTTCTGCCGCCCTCACGTTCTCAGCCGATGTTGTATACAGAAACGGCGGGAAAGTCACCGAGGATCGATCAGTGAATCGGCACCAGCATCGGAGAAGAGAAGGCCGATGATCGCTTGGCATCGACAGCATAACGGTACGACCAACGCCGTTGCGAACAGGTTGCCAACGATGCCGCCCATGAGCCCCATTCCGATACGTGCCGCAGTTTCCCGACTGATCATCGTGTATCGGATGGTGACGATCGGGGCAGGGGGTTCAATATTTCGAGATGCCCGAGCCCGGGTCCTCTGCTCCCACGGAGGAGGGTGGCAGAGGTGAAGAGCCAGACGACGTCGATGCGGGGCGTAGCCGTCGCCATGATATACATCCATACCATTAAATCCCGTCTCTCGGATCGCACAGTATCCAGACATCGAGATATCCCATGAACCGGACATACCTTCTGTTCGCGATCGCCGCCATTGCGACCGTCGGGATCGGCATCGGTCTCGTGCTCCCGAACCTCCAGGGTGGCCCGCTCACCGGGAGTATCGCGCCGAATACGACCTTCCTTCCGGCGACGATGACAGTCACACCTCCGCCCGTCGTCATCACGGTGGACGGGAGTTATTCGCCCTACCAGTCGTGGAACAACGACGATGGGTACGTATGGTACTGGGACCTCCACAGCGTGACGACGCACGACGCAAGCAACCTCCCGCCCGGGATCGTCCTGCAGAAGGTCGAGTGGACGATCACCGGGACGCTGGAAGGCGGACGGACCACCACGCTGGTGGACCATTACATGGAGCGCTCTGAGGGAATGCCCGGGTATTTCCCGCCCAGGGAACTCCAGGTGACCTATACCAACGACATAAACGACAGGGGGACGCAGATCGGGTGTCACGGCACTGACCTCTGTCCGTCCAGCGCATGGATGATACGGCCCCCGTTCAGAGCCAGGTGCACCATCACGACCACCGACGGCTTCACGTACACCCGGTCGGTCGAGCTGGTCCGTGTCTGAGATCGGGCGCTGACGAGCCCCGCTCCCCCCGACGGGAGGTGGAAGCTGGAGCCGAACTCAGCCATCTCTATCTTTGCCGCGCCGGAAGCACCAACGTCCATTCCATCAAGGCGATGGCGCCGGCCGCGCCGAAGCAGGCTCGGAAATCGTTCCCGGACCCGTGGGGGGAGCCCGTCACCCGCCCGGTGCCCCGCAAACGTTTTTAACGTTGGGAGGGGCACTCTGGTCATATGGAGCCATCACGAGACCTCCCGGGTTTTATCGAGGGACGGCTCCGGGGGTATCTCTCCCGCGATCGCACCGGGATCAGGCATGCCCTCCTCTCTCTCTTCGTGGCCTCCCGGACCCTGACGATCCCGCTCATCTACCGCGAGCTCGGCGACGGGTATTCGGCCAGCTACCACTCGGTCGCCTCCATGGTCGGGATGCTCGCGTCCCGGATCGGCATCCTGCGCGTGCGGCGGAGCGAGCACGGAACGGCCTCGGTCTACGAACTCCGCGAGCAGTACCTGGACCTGGTCACCCGCGTGATGGCCACGGGCTGACGGCGCAGCCCCGACAGGTTATTTATCCAGCCGCCATGAACGATACATCACATGTACAGCCCGAACGGTGCGGTCCCCTGTTCCGAGCAGTTCGAGGTCGCCGACGACGTGCTCGCCTACGTGAACGAGCGCAAGACGGACTTCCGGATCTGCACCTCGTGCGGCGGGCCCGTGCTGCTCCCGGTCTCGGTCAAACCCCGAAAGCCGACCGACATCGAGGTCCCCGCCGGAGACCAGACGATCTACGTCTCGATCTACCAGGCCCGGTACCTCACCACGATTCACCGGGGGATGATCCCGTTCTTCTCGGTGCGCACGCGGCCGTCGATCAGCAATGAGTATTGAGGAACTCGAGCACACGGCCGATATCCGCTTCCGGATCCGGGCGCCGACCCTCGAGGACCTCTTCGTCGAGGCGGCGCGGGCGCTGATGGAGACCCTGTACGGCGACACCGGCGGTCCCGTCACGGAGGCGCGGGAGATCGAGGTCCGCGCCGCCGACCGCGAGGTCCTGCTCCACGACTTCCTGTCGGAGGTCCTCTTCCTCGCCGAGTCGGAGAACCTGGTCTTCTCGAGCGCCGACCTCTCCCTCGAGGAGGGCCCGCCGCTCTCGGCCAGGGGCACGCTCCGGGGGACGCCCTTCGACCCGGCCCGCCACGCGGGCGGGACCGAGGTGAAAGGGATAGCGTACTTCGACCTCTCCATCGTCGAGGCGGACGGGGGCTACCGCCTCGAGATCGTCTTCGATGTCTGACATGATACAGGGTGTAACGAGGACCGGCCCCTTCGAGTGGGAGCTCCCGGTTGGGTTCGTGCCGGGCATGCGCGTGCCCGGGCGGTTCTATCTCTCCGACGCGCTCGCCCGGACCCTCGAGGAGGGAGCCGTGCGGCAGCTCGCGAACGTGGCGACCCTGCCGGGGATCGTCCGCTGCTCGCTCGCGATGCCGGACATCCACTGGGGCTAC
>DAEF01000042.1:0-3174 GCA_002495225.1 Methanoregulaceae archaeon UBA288
TCGCCTCCGTGATCCTCTGCGCCACCGGCGGCGAGGCCCTCTACGCCGACATGGGCCACCTCGGGCGCGACCCGATCCGGCGGGCCTGGCGCTGGGTCTTCGTCGCGCTCGTGGTCAACTACCTCGGGCAGGGCGCGTTCGCGCTGTCGCACTCCGACGCCTCGAGCTTCCTCTTCGAGATGGTCCTCTCGCTCTCGACCCTGCTCTACGTTCCGTTCGTGCTTCTCTCGATCGCCGCGACCGTGATCGCCTCGCAGGCGATGATCAGCGGCATCTTCTCGATCGTCTACCAGGGGATCACGACCCACCTGCTCCCCGCGATGAAGGTCGACTACACCTCGCCCGACCTCCGGAGCCAGATCTACATCGGCATCGTCAACTGGGGACTGCTCGGGGCCGTCCTCTTCGTGATGCTCCTCTTCCGCGAGTCACACCGACTGGCCTCGGCCTACGGGCTCGCCGTCACCGGGACGATGGCGCTGACGGGGATTCTGATCACCGCCATCTTCGTGCACCGGCGCCGCTTCGGGTACGCCCTGCTCGCGTGGAGCATCACCCTGCTCGACCTCGCCTTCCTCGGCGCGAGCCTGAGCAAGCTTTCCACCGGCGGGTACTGGTCGCTCGTGCTGGCCGCAGTCCCGCTCAGCGTGATCCTGATCTACCTCGCGGGCCAGCGCCGGCTCTACCAGGCGTTCCGGCCTGTACCGCTCGCGGAGTTCCTCCGCGAGTATCGCGAGACATACGCTACCATGAACCGGATCAGCGGCACAGCCCTCTTCTTCGCCCGCGACGTGCAGCGGATCCCGCCGTACGTGGGGCGGACAATGTTCGTCAACAACATCCTCTACCTGGACAACATCCTGGTCTCGATCGTGGTCGAGGACGCGCCGTTCGGCGTCAGGAGCGACTTCAAGCGGAACCTGGCCGAGGGGCTCCGGACCTTCGAGATCCGGCACGGGTACCTCGAGCTCGTGGATATCGTGCCGATCCTCCGGGAACACGGGATCCACGAGAAGGCGATCTTCTACGGCCTCGAGGAGATCGTGGCCACCCGGCTCGTCTGGCGGGTCTTCGCCCTGATCAAGCGCCTCGCGCCGTCGTTCGTCCAGTTCTACAGGCTTCCGGCCGACCACGTCCACGGTGTCTCGACGCGGATCGAGATGTGAGCGCCGGCGTTCCCTGCGCGACGCCGTGAACGAGCGTCCAGTCCCCGTCGGCGGAGCATCGACCGTCCGCCGGGTGCGAAGAAGCGACGGGGCCGGGCGTACCGGTGGCGGAGATCGGGGACCGGAGGAGAGGTTGGGATGCCGCTCTTCTTCCGTGTCGAGTGGGGTTTTGAGGTGTTCGCGACGCTGAAGATCCTCTACAGGGGAACCTCGTGACACTATTCATGGTGGTATGCCCGCACCGGAGCGACGTGCCCGGGATCCCGGCCCCCGGAGGACCGGGCCCGATTTGGCGATCAGGGGTGACCGCGTGGCGGCCCTTCGAGGTGACGGAGGTGAGCGTTCCGCCGGACCACGGTTCTCTCCGACGGAGCCTGCAATATCTTAAATAGCCCGGCAGAGGAAGCACACTGCATGGACGCGAATACTTCCGTCGGCCCGATCCGGTGGGAGGAGCGCACGCTCGGGGTGGTCAGCCTCATCGTCGCCACGACCGCCCTCGTCTTCTACCTCGACCTGATCACCCCGCTCGGCCTGACGGTCTGGATCCTCTACTTCATCCCGCTCTACCTGGCGTTCTATGTCCGGTGGAGCGGGGCGCCGTTCGCCGCTACGGCCGTCTTCATTGGCCTGATCGGAACCTCGTCCGTCATCTCGTACCGTGACGTCCCGTTCCTGTACGCCCTGCTGAACCGGCTCTTCTTCACGGGGATGCTGGTCGTTTCGGCCGTCTTCATCTGGAACGCCGGGCGGACGGTCGAGCGGTTCCGGGTCAGCGAGGAGCACCACCGGCTTCTTGCGGAGACGTCTCTCGACTCCATCATCGTCTCCTCGGGGGGCCGGATCATCTACGCGAACCCTGCAGGGGAACGGATGTTTGCAGCGGATCCCGGGCACGAACTCGTCGGCCATGACCTCTCTGGCCTGGTCGACCCGGCCGAGCGGGAGAGCATCTGCGGCCGGGTCCGACAGACGATGAAGGGTGCCCGGATGCACCTCCGCGGAGTCCGTATGACCCGGCTCGACGGTCAGTCCCTCTGCGCCGACGCCGCCCTCAGCGAGATCGTCTGGGACGGGACGCCGGCCGTCCAGATCGTTCTCCGGCCTGCAGGGCAGTGCGCACGGGCGGGGTGAGGAAGCGGGGGGCCGGCGTCTGGCAGTGAGGGCCTCCACGCCCGATCCCCGGGGACCGGGGTCTCGAAGAGTGGTTTCGTCCCGACCCTCGCCGGATCCCGCTATCGTGGGGAAAAAGAAAACGGTGTGAAAAACTCTCCGGGGCCGGGCCCCGGACGTCCTGCGCCGTCCGTGCGCTGCCGTCAGTGCATATCCGTGGCGGATGGCCGGCCGCGCCGGCCGGAGGACCGGCTGCGCGGCGGGACCGTACCCGCCGCGACCCGGGCCCGGACGGTGGTGACGCCGTCCGGCCTGGCGCGGCGATCCGAAATCATGCCTGCTGCAGGATCCCCGGGGAGGCCGGCAGGGCCGGCCCGGCCCCGCCCGCGTGGAGCACGACCGTCCGGGGCAGGTCGATCCCGAGGGCCTCGCGCAAAACCTCCTCGACCGTCTCCACCGAAACGAAGGTCAGCTCGCTCCGCACGTCCTCGGGGACGTCCGCGAGGTCGCGCTCGTTCTCTTTCGGCAGGAGCACGCGCCTGATCCCGGCCCGGTGGGCCGCGAGGACCTTCTCCTTGAGCCCGCCGATCGGCAAAACCGCCCCCGAGAGGGTGATTTCGCCGGTCATGGCCAGCTCCGGGTCGACCGTCCGGCCGGTGATCAGGGACGCGAGGGCCGTGAAGATCGTCACGCCCGCCGACGGTCCGTCCTTGGGCGTCGCCCCCGCCGGCACGTGGATGTGCGTGTCGCAGGTCATGAAGTTAAAGCCGCTCTGCGGGTCGGCCAGGCGCGACCGGATCAGGGAGAGCGAGATCGTCGCCGACTCCTTCATCACGTCGCCGAGCTGGCCGGTCAGGATCAGCTTGCCGCTGCCCGGCACGCGGCTGGCCTCGAT
>DAEF01000042.1:3289-3510 GCA_002495225.1 Methanoregulaceae archaeon UBA288
CGCAGCACGGCGCCGATTTCGCGCTCCAGGTTGCGGCAGCCGGCCTCGCGCGTGTAGCCGTCGATGATCAGGCCGATGGCGGCATCGGTCAGTTGCACCTGTTCGGCGCTCAGGCCGCAGGCTTTCAACTGGCGCTCGATCAGGTAGCGACGGGCAATCTGCAGCTTGTCCTCCTGCGTGTAGCCGGGCAGCTCGATCACCTCCATGCGGTCGCGCAGCGG
>DAEF01000158.1 GCA_002495225.1 Methanoregulaceae archaeon UBA288
CGACTTGATCAGCGGACAGATGTTTCGCGGAAGCGACTGCTCTGCCACGGGGATCGTCTCCGCTCTCCCGCCGCAGAGCACGACCCGGTCGGCACCGGCCGCAAAGATGATCTCGTCCGGAACATAGAGGCAGAAGGTCCCGACGATCTTCGTTCCGTCCTTTCTCTCTTTTTCCAGCCGGGCGAGACGGAGCTCGTACGCGTCCCTGAAATAGTCGAGGCTCTGGAGAGAGGGCAGCATGTCGGTTAGATGTCTATTTTTCACGTACGCCTATTCAAAGATGCCGTACCCCCTCTCACCACTGTCAGCAAAAAACCTCGATGGAGCTCGTTTTCCCTCCAGGCGGCCACTCTCCCGCACTATCCCATCGGTATGTAGTCCTCCCCCTGGCTCCCGGTGGTCCTCTCCGACCCGATGGCGGGGAGAGAGGGATTCTGCAATCGCAGCCAGCACCTCGGGCTGGTTCTGCCTGCTGGCCGCGGCGTGGTTGAGTTAGATCCGCGGTTTCGGATCGCGGACCATCTTGTCCGGGTGAACTGCTGACCCTGAGGAAAAGGGGATCGTCCCGGAGCTACGCTGAAACCGGTATCCCGGGATGGGCAGACAGGTACTCTATGGCCGGAATCACTCCCGCGGCCCTCAGGGAGGCGGCAGAGGTGCTGGGGCTGCAGGACCATGCCAGTCTGAATGAAATCCGCCAGAAATACCATGAACAGATCAAGGTATGGCATCCCGACGTCTCGAAGCATGAACCGGCGGTGGCGCACGAGATGACGATCCGGCTGAAGAAGGCGTACGATCTCCTGGTCGATTACTGCATGAATTATCCCTTTTCGTTCAGAATCGAGGATCTCGCGAGGGATCTCGAACAGCATCCCGCTGATTTCTGGACGGAGCGGTTCGGTGATGACCCGATCTGGGGGTAACATCTCACCTCTTCATCGCCGGGATATTCCCCGGGAGCCGCTGACGCGGGGCTCCATGTGTTCATGGACGATCCCGGGAACGTGACGGTGGCCCGAGAAGCGCGTGCACTCTTCGGAAACGCTATCCCCTGCCCTGAGAATGATTTCCTATGAAAGTAGGGATCATCCGCTGCATGATGACCGAGGACATGTGCCCGGGGACCACGGATTTTCTCGTGACACGAGACGGGAAGGGTGCCTTCAAGGAGACCGGGCCGGTTGATATCGTCGGGTTTGTGACGTGCGGCGGGTGCCCCGGAAAGAGGGCCATACCACGGGCAAAAATGCTCGTGGAGAGGGGAGCGGAAGCGATCGTGTTTGCATCATGCATCAGCAAGGGAAATCCGATCGGGTACCCCTGCCCGCATTATGCCGATATGAGAGATTGCGTGATAAAGGCGGTCGGACCGGACATCAGAATTATTGAATGGACACACTAACCCGGAGAGCACCGTTTCTGATACGACCGATACCCAATCCCCCGGACTCTCGGAGCAATGGACGTGATCATCGGGTCTATGATGAAAATCATTCCCGGTCACCCCCGCAGATGATCGGGCCGCGACGGCCCGGCATTTTCGTCTGGTCGTGCCCCTTTCGGAGGGGGCGATCAGGGGTGCCCCTTCGTCCAGCAGGTGACCAGAGCCAGGGCGGTCAGAGGGGAGCCACATCGACCGCAATAATCCGGAGGGGCGGAAAACGGCGAGTCCGGGGAGCCGTGTGGTATCATCTTCTCGCCGCAATGCGGACACATAAACGGGGGCGCGGTCGATCACTTTCCCCGCCATGGTCGCTGACCTCCTCCCCGGGCAACGATATCGATCGCGGTTTCAGGGGGTATCTCGCCGGGCATCCGGTCGGCCCACCCTCAAGCCGACATCCTCGCGGGCGCGGAGCACCGCCTCGACGTCCAGCTCCGCGAGGCAGAGGCGGTGATCACGCACGACGCGATGCCGGGGGTCGTGGCCTATCCGGCCCAGCTCGAGCAGGTCTTCTCGAACCCGGTCAACAACGCCATCAAGTACGGCCGCCCCGGCGTTCCGCCGGCAATCCGGATCCGGGGCCGGCGGGTAGGGCCGATGGTCGAGTTCGCGGTGGCGGATAACGGGATCGGGATCGAGCCCGAGCATTTCGACCGGATCTTCGAGATGTTCCGCCGCCTCCACACGAAGGACGAGTACGACGGCACCGGCATCGGGCTTGCGGTCGTCAGGAAGATCGTCGAGCGGCACGGTGGGACGGTCCAGGTCGAGTCGATGCCGGGCGAGGGGTCGACCTTCTCCTTCACCCTCCCGGCCGCCTGAGAAACAGGTCGGCTTCGCGGTCGCGCCCGGGTATATCGCCCAGACCGTGATCATCCACGTCATCGAACGGCAGGGGTGGGCCGCGGGAGCTGTCCGGGCTGGCGGGACGCCCGAAACGAACTGCGACGGCTTCCGGTGCTCGGTGGCACCGCGAGGGGTGAGGACAGGGGCGGCAGAGGATGGATGGGCTTCCCCGATGTCGGCGCCCCGTCTCGAGTCTCATTCCGGCCGAAGCAGAGGCCCCTATGCGAGTCGGTCGATCTCCAGCGCCGCGAGCCGGACCATCCCCTCGAGCACCTCGCCGGCCGTCCCGTTCGCCTCATCCCGGGGGATCACTCCCGCGACGCCCATGGCACGGCCCGATGCGACGAGCGGGAGGTACCGCCCCCGGCCTGCAGGGAGCGTGTCCATCCCCCGCCCGGCCGGTGCCCGGTTCTCGTACGCCCAGGCCGCGATCGCCTTTTCCTTCTCGTCGAGGGGGTACGCGGGGTCGCCCGCGGCCCGAGAGAGCTCCCCCCCTTCCGGGACCAGTACGACCGCCGGCCCCCCGGTATACCGGCGGAGCTGGTCCGCGAGCCGTTCGTAGACCTCCTGCCGAGTCGCTGCTCCCTCGAGGTCCCTCGAGAGGCCGGCTACCGCCTCGACCGTCGCCTCGCTCTCGCGGACCTGCGGCAGCAGGTGCCGGAGCCGGCCCGCGAGGATGCTGATTACGAGGGCGACGACCACGTAGCCGATGAACGAGATGAAGTACTCCCAGTCCGAGATCGCGAACGCGTAGTACGGCTGGACGAACAGAAGGTCGAAGAACAGGATGCTGACGACGGCGGCAAAGACCGACGCGGCCCGCCCGAGGAAAAGAGCGGCGATCACGACCGGGACCAGCTGGATGATCAGCTGGTTCGACGGGCTGACCGTCCCGCGGAGCGCCAGGTTCACACCCGTCACCGCCCCGATGAGGAGCAGGGCGAGCGCCGCCTCGGAGATCGAGGGCCGCGGGAGCTGCCGGGCGATCGGGATCGGTTCCGTGTCGAGGGGATCGACCAGGTGGAGCGCGATCCCTCCCGTCTCCCGCATGACCCGGTAGACCGGCGAGAGGAGGACGCCGAGGCCCCGGGGCTTGCCGAGGAGGATCATGGTCACGTTGGTGCGCCGCGCATAGCGGACGATCTCGCCGGCCACGTCCGCTGCGCGGTAGCGCACGACCCGGCCGCCGAGCGTCCTGGCCGTCTCGAGCGCCTTGCGGAGCCGCGCCTGGTCGGCCTCCGGGGCCTCAAGGTCGCGCTCCGTCTCGACCGAGAGCACGGTCCACTCGGCCTGGAGCCGGCTCGCCATCCGGTACCCGGCCCGGACCATCTGGTCCGCGTACGGGCCGGTCCTGACCCCGACCAGGACCCGTTCCGCCGCCGGCCACGGCCCCGGGATCGCCCGGGACCGCATCAGCCCGACCATCTCCCGGTCCGCGACCCCGGCGACGAACCGGAGCGCGAGCTGGCGGAGGGCAATCAGGTTGGCCGGCATGAAGAAGCGTTCGACCGCCCGGGCGGCCATGTCCTGCACGTAGACCTTGCCCGCGTGCAGCCGCTCGACGAGCTGGTCCGGCGGCAGGTCGATCAGCCGGAGGTCGTCGGCGTGTTCGAGGAAGGTATCGGGGACGGTCTCGCGGACCCGGACGCCCGTGATCCGGGCGACCGCGTCGCGTTCGCTCTCGATATGCTGGACGTTCACGGTCGTCCAGACCGAGATCCCGGCCCGGAGCAGCTCCTCGATCTCCTGGTACCTCTTCGCGTGCCGCCGGCCGGGCGCCGTCGCATGCGCGAGTTCGTCGACGAGGACCACGGCCGGGTTCCGGGCGAGGACCGCGTCGAGGTCCATCTCGCGGAGGGAGAGACCCTGGTACTCGATCGTCACGGGCGGGACCGCCTCCAGCCGGGCGGCGAGGGCGTCGGTCTCCGGCCGCCCGTGGGTCTCCACGTAGCCGATGACCGCGTCCACTCCATCTCTCCGCAGCGCGAGCGCGTCGGCGAGCATGGTGTAGGTCTTGCCGACCCCGGCCGCGTACCCGAGGTAGATCGTGAGCCGCCCCTCGGCCCGGCGCCGTTCGTCCTCCATCGCGAGGGGGAGCAGGTCCTCGGGCGACGGGCGCCCGTCGTCGTCGGTCATGGCGCGTCCAGGGCCCGGTTCAGCGTGTTCACATTCACGTACTCGGGGTGGAACGGTGTCGGGTCGGCGACCCGGTGGGCGAGCACGAGGGCCTCCACCTCGCCGGCCGACCGGTTCCGGGCCGCCGCGACGAGCGGGGCCTGGACCAGGGCGGCCTCGACCGAGAGGTGCGGGTCGAGCCCGCTCGCCGAGGCCATCACGAGCTCGGCCGGGACCGGGCCGGTCACCCCCGACGCGCGGAGCGCGGAGACCGAGGCGCTCACCCGCTCGCGGAGGAGCGGGTTCGTCGGCCCGAGGTTCGAACCCCCTGAGCCCGACGCGTTGTAGTCGACGGACGAGGGGCGGGGGTGGAAGTACCGCGGGTCGGTCACGTTCCGTGCAATCAGCTCCGAGCCCGCCACCGACCCGTCGTCGGCGTACATCAGCGAGCCGTGCGCCTGCGCGGGGAAGGCCGCGCCCGCGAGCCCGGTCACGGCGAGGGGGTAGAGGAGGCCGAGCACGAGCAGGCAGCCGGCGAAGAGCACCAGGGCCGGGCGGAGCGAGGCGCGGAGGGTCACAGGTGGAGCACCCCCGCGACGAGGAGGTCGATCAGCTTGATCCCGATGAACGGCGCGATCACGCCGCTTCCTCCGTAGACGACCAGGTTCGAGAGGAAGAGCCTGTCCGCCGGGATCGGCCGGAACGGGACCCCTTTCAGGGCGAGCGGGACCAGCATCGGGATGACGAGCGCGTTGAAGATCACGGCGGAGAGGACGGCCGAGTACGGCGTCGCGAGCCCCATGACGTTCAGCACCGAGAGGGCCGGGTAGATCCCGACCAGCGCGGCCGGGATGATCGCGAAGTACTTGGCGATGTCGTTCGCGATCGAGAAGGTCGTGAGCGCGCCGCGGGTCATCAGGATCTGCTTGCCGATCTCCACGATCTCCAGGAGCTTGGTCGGGTCCGAGTCGAGGTCGATGATGTTCGCCGCCTCGCGCGCCGGCTGGGTCCCGTTGTTCATGGCCACCGCGACGTCGGCCTGCGCGAGGGCCGGGGCGTCGTTCGTCCCGTCCCCGGTCATCGCGACCATGTAGCCCTCGGCCTGCCGGTCGCGGATCAAGCGGAGCTTGTCGTCGGGCTTCGCCTCGCCGAGGAAGTCGTCGACCCCGGCCTCGGCCGCGATCGCGGCCGCGGTGAGGTGGTTGTCGCCGGTGATCATCGTGGTCCGGATCCCGATCTGCCGGAGGTCCTCGAACCGCTCGCGGATGCCCGGCTTCAGGATGTCCTTCAGGTGGACCACGCCGAGGATCGCGGCATCCCTGGAGACCGCGAGCGGGGTCCCGCCGGCGGCAGCGATTCCGTGGACCTTCGCCTCGAAATCGGGGGGGACGGCCCCGCCGGCGGCCGTGACCTCGTGGACGATCGTGTCGGCCGCCCCCTTCCGGTACCGGACCCCGCCGCAGTCGACGCCGCTCTGCCGGGTGTGGGCCGAGAACGGGACGAAGACCGCGTCGTCCGGGCAGGTCCCGACGGCCCCGCTCTCCCGGGCGAGGTCGACGATCGAGCGCCCCTCCGGGGTCTCGTCCGCGAACGAGGCGAGCAGGGATGCCTCGACCAGGGCCGCGTGCGCCTGGCCGTTCACGGGGACGAACGCGACCGCCTGCCGGTTGCCGAGCGTGATCGTCCCGGTCTTGTCGAGCAGGAGGACGTTCACGTCCCCCGCGGCCTCGATCGCCCTCCCCGAGAGCGCGACCACGTTCCGCTGGAAGAGCCGGTCCATGCCCGCGATCCCGATCGCGGGGAGGAGAGCCGCGATCGTGGTCGGGGCCAGGCAGACGAAGAGGGCGACGAGCACGGTCAGGCCGACCGCCGCGCCCTGCCCGCTCGAGGCCGCGCTGTAGGCCGAGACCGGGTAGAGGTTCGCGACCACGACCACGAAGACCCCGGTCAGGGCGAAGAGCAGGACCTCGAGCGCGAGCTCGTTCGGGGTCTTGCGCCGCTCGGCCCCCTCGACCATCGCGATCATCCTATCCAGGAAGGTCTGGCCGGGGGCGGCCGTGATCCTCACCACGGCCTCGTTCACGAGCACGGTCGTCCCGCCGGTCACGGCCGACCGGTCGCCGCCCGACTCGCGGACGACCGGGGCCGACTCGCCCGTGATCGCGGCTTCATTGACGAGGACCGCGCCCGCGACGACCTCGCCGTCGGACGGGATGAGGTCACCCTGCCGGACGAGCACGTGGTCACCGGGCGCAAGCGCGGTCGAGGGGACCTCCTCGGAGGGCGCGGTGAGCGAGGCCGACGAGAGCCGGCGGGCCGCGACCCCCGTCCGCGAGGCTCGGAGCGAGGCGGCGCGCGCCTTCCCCCGCCCCTCGGAGAGGGACTCGGCCACGTTCGAGAAGTAGACGGTCAGCCAGAGCCAGAGGGAGACGAGCCCCGAAAAGAGCGCGGGCTCGGCGCCGGGCGAGGCCAGCGCGGCGAGGAAGGAAAGGGTGGTGAGGATCCCGCCGATCTCGACGGCGAGCATGACCGGGTTCTCTTTCTGCCGCCGGGGGTCGAGCTTCCAGATCGCGTCGACCAGGGCCCCGCGGACGAGGTCCCTATCGAAGGCCCCGACCGGGGTGACACGCTTGCGGGCCACCTAGACCCCTCCCGCCATCTGCAATTGTTCGGCGATCGGCCCCATCGCGAAGATCGGAAAGAAGGTGAGCGCGCCGACGATCAGGATCACGAGGACCAGCCAGACGGCGAACGGGAGGGTGTGTGTCGGCAGGGTGCCGAAGGAGGGGGGGACCGTCTTCCGGGCCGCGACGGCGCCGGCGAGGGCGAGGATCGCAACGATCGGCACGAACCGTCCGACGGCCATAGCGATACTGCCGGCGAGGGTGTAGAAGAGCGCGGTCGCGTCGAGCCCGGCGAAGGCCGAGCCGTTGTTGTTCGCCATCGAGGCGAAGGCGTACACGACTTCGGTGAGGCCGTGGGCGCCGGGGTTCAGGATCGAGTCCGTGCCGGCCGGGAGGGCGAGCGCGATGCCGGAGAGGACCAGGACGAGGACGCCCGAGGTGAGGACGGCGACGACCGCCATCTGCATCTCGAAGGCCCCGATCTTCTTCCCCAGGTACTCGGGGGTCCGGCCGATCATCAGTCCGGCGATGAAGACCGCGATGACGACGAACGCGATCAGGGTGTAGAAGCCCGACCCGATCCCGCCGAGGACGACCTCGCCGAGGAGGATAAGGCCGAGGGGCACGAGCCCGCCGAGGGGAGTCAGGGAGTCGTGCATCGCGTTGACCGCCCCGCACGAGGTGGCCGTGGTCGCGGTCGCGTACAGGACCGTGCCGGCGAGCCCGAAGCGGACCTCCTTGCCCTCCATCGGGATCCCCGTGACGTCCGAAAGGAGCGGGTTCCCGGCGAGTTCGGCCGCGTACAGGGCCGCGAAGGCCCCGAGGAAGAGGGCGAGCATCACGCCGAAGAGGACGTACCCCTGCCGCCGGTCGCCGATGGCCTCGCCGAACATGAACGGGACCGCGGCCGGGACGAGGAGGAGCAGGAATACCTCGACGAGGTTGGTGAACGGGGACGGGTTCTCGAAGGGGTGGGCGGCGTTCGCGTTGAAGAACCCGCCGCCGTTGGTCCCGAGCTCCTTGATCGCCTCCTGCGAGGCGACGGGCCCCATCGCGATCGCCTGGTGGGCGCTGGCGGTCTGGATGTACGGGTCGAGGTTCTGGATCACGCCCTGCGAGGCGAGGAGGAGGGCGGCGACGAGCGCGAGGGGGAGGAGGAGGCCGAGGACGGCGCGGGTCAGGTCGACCCAGAAGTTCCCGATCCGGTCCGTCTCGCGGCGGGAAAGGCCGCGGACCAGGGCGACCGCGACCGCGAGGCCGGTCGCGGCCGAGAGGAAGTTCTGGACCGTGAACCCGGCCATCTGGGAGAGGTAGCTCGCGGCGGCCTCGCCCGCGTACGCCTGCCAGTTGGTGTTGGTCACGAACGAGACCGCGGTGTTCAGGGCGAGGGCGGGGGCGAAGCCCGGCACCTCGGCCGGGTTGAGCGGGAGAACGCCCTGGAGGAGGAGCAGGACGAAGAGGAAGGCGAGGCCGATGCCGTTGAAGAGGAGGAGGTCGCGGGCATACCCGCGCCAGGTCTCCTCGGCGGAGGGGTCGATGCCGAGCAGGCGGTAGACCGGGGCCTCGAGCATTCCGACGATCGACGGAGGCCTCTCGCGGAAGAAGAGCCGGGCCAGGTACCGCCCGAGGAGGACGGCGGCACCGGTCAGCAGGAGCAGGAAGACCATGACGCCGGCAGCATCGAGAAGGGGGTCGGGATAGGTCATCGGCGGTCACCCGTTCTCCGGGAGGCCGGTGATTGTCGACGCGAAGAACGCACCATGGGTGTACCCCCCAACGCCGCCAGGACGGGCGACGAAGGGAACGGGATGAACTGTTAAGCGTGGTGGGCGGTTCCGATATCAACTTTGCGAATTTTTTACACATTATTTAGATACTGTGGAACATAATTGCCATCACAGCGGGGACCGTATCGGTGCGACCAGGGTGCAGATCGATCAGGCACGCAATACCCCGGCCTCAATAACAGCTTGGCAGCTGGACGGATCGCATGACCTCGACGGAAGGCGGGCGACCAACTGCCGGCGGTAGTTCCAGGGTCTTCGAGCGGCGGGGTGCCGGCCGGAGCCGGTGCTGGCAGGGCTGCATTCTCGACCTGTTCTTGTTCGTAGAGGATTCACCGGACCTCGAAAAGGTCAGATGGGCCAGGTCGACTTTATCCGCCCACTGGTAGAACCGTCTAGGGAACACCGTGCCACCAGCCATCAGCCACGGCGCGGACCGGACGGGCGCCCTGAACACCGTCAAGGCGGCCGGCCTCGTCTTCGGTGACATCGGGACGAGCCCGATCTACACCCTGACCGTGATCCTCGCCCTCGTCCCCCGGACCGAGGCCACCATCCTCGGGGTCCTCTCCCTGATCATCTGGACCCTGGTCCTGATCGTCACGGTCCAGTACGCCTGGCTCGCCATGAGCCTCGGCAAGAAGGGCGAGGGCGGGACGATCGTGCTCCGCGAGATCCTGGACCCGCTGCTGAAGGGGCCACGTTCGCGGTACGTGCTCCTGATCATGACCGTGATCGGCGTCTCGCTGCTGATGGGCGACGGCGTGCTCACCCCGGCCATTAGCATCCTCTCCGCGGTCGAAGGCGTGGAGCTGATCCCCGGTCTCGAGGCGACGGGCACGGACATGCTCGTGCTGCTTGCGGCCGGGATCGCGATCGCCCTCTTCTATTTCCAGCGCCGCGGGACCGAGCGGGTCGCCTTCGCCTTCGGCCCGGTCATGGTCGTCTGGTTCGCCGCGCTCACCGTCTCGGGCCTGGTCCTGATCGCGCAGGTCCCCTCCGTCCTCCTGGCGTTCAACCCCCTCCTCGGGCTCTCCTTCCTCTTCTCGAACGGCCTTGCGTCGTTCCTGATCCTCGCCTCCGTGATCCTCTGCGCCACGGGGGGCGAGGCGCTCTACGCCGACATGGGCCACCTCGGGCGCGACCCGATTCGACGGGCCTGGCGCTACGTCTTCGTCGCGCTCGTGATCAACTACCTCGGGCAGGGCGCGTTCGCCTTGGCCCACCCCGAGGCCTCGACGTTCCTCTTCGAGATGATCCTCTCGCTCTCGGAGTTCGCCTACGTCCCGTTCGTGCTCCTCTCGATCGCCGCGACCGTGATCGCGTCTCAGGCGATGATCAGCGGGATCTTTTCGATCGTCTACCAGGGCATCACGACCCGCCTGCTCCCGGCGATGAAGGTCGACTACACCTCCCCCGAACTCCGGAGCCAGATCTACATCGATATCGTCAACTGGGGCCTCCTCGCGGCAGTTCTCTTCGTGATGCTCATCTTCCGGGAGTCTCATCGCCTTGCGTCCGCCTACGGGCTCGCCGTCACTGGGACGATGGCGCTGACCGGTGTCCTGATGACCGCGATCTTCGTGCGCCGGCACCGGTACGGCCACGCCGCGCTCGCGTGGGGGATCACCCTCCTCGATCTCGCCTTCCTCGGTGCCTCGCTCAGCAAGCTCCAGAGCGGCGGGTACTGGTCGCTCGTGCTCGCCGCCGTGCCCCTCACCGTGATCCTGATCTACCTCTCGGGCCAGCGCCGACTCTACCGGGCGTTCGGGGCGATGCCGCTCGAGGGGTTCCTCCACGAGTACCGCGAGACCTGGGCGACCATGAACCGGATCAGCGGCACGGCGCTCTTCTTCGCTCGCGACGTCGAGCGGATCCCCCCGTACGTGGGCCGGACCATGTTCGTCAACAACATCCTCTACCAGGACAATATCCTGGTCTCGATCGTCGTCGAGGACGCACCCTTCGGGGTCACGCACGACTTCAAACGGAACCTGGCGGAGGGTCTCAGAAGCTTCGAGATCCGGCACGGGTACCTCGAGATCGTGGACATCGTCTCAATCCTCCGGGACCACGGGATCCACGAGAAGTCGATCTTCTACGGCCTCGAGGAGATCGTGACCGACCGGCTCGTCTGGCGGGTCTTCGCCCTGATCAAGCGGAACGCTCCGACCTTCGTCCAGTTCTACCGGCTGCCCGCCGATCACCTGCACGGTGTCTCGACCAGGATCGAGATGTGAGGCGACAGGGACGAACCGTTTCCCGGTGAGCGGGGTACCTCGGGACCCCTTCGTCCCGGACCCACAATCGCCAATTCAGTAAATCTCCGGTGCGGCGATTGTTTCTCGTCCAATTCCTTTCAGTCTTCATCTCATCCCGTCGACCGCCTGCGCCCCCCGACACCCTGACCGTCGCCTTCCCCGACGACGGCCGGGGCGACGCGTTCCTCGTCCCGGCATCGACTCCGCACCGGGCTCCCTCGGCGTCACCGCAGACCCTGACGACGAATGCTGCGGGGGTTGGGAGACACGTTCTCTGACCTCCACGGACGCGTGAGGACAGCGTTCTCGGTACTCGGACGAGTGAATTGTCGTTCTCATGGAGATAACTGGCGGTGGCGCGCCCCCGCGCAGTGTGGCCGCACCGGAGATGGAGTCATCCGACGCCGAAGGATCAGTGAGTGCTCGATTCGGTGATGAGAAGAGACCCAATATGGCGGAATTTCGAGATCACGGAGGGTGAGCGTTCCACCCTGTAACGATACTTCCCGCAGGAGCCTGCAATATCTTAAATATCCCGACGGCGGATGAACTCCGCATGGACGCGAACACCTCCGTCGGCCCGGTGCGGTGGGAGGAGCGTACACTCGGGGTGGTCACCCTCATCGTCGCCACGACCGCCCTCGTCTTCTACCTCGACCTGATCACCCCGCTCGGCCTGACTGTCTGGATCCTCTACTTCATTCCCCTCTACCTGACATTCTACGTCCGGTGGAGCGCGGCCCCGTTCGCCGCCACGGCCGTCTTCATCGCCCTGATCGGCGCCTCGTCCCTGATCTCGTACCGCGACGTCTCGTTCCTGTACGCACTGCTGAACCGTCTCTTCTTCACGGGGATGCTGGTCGTNNGGGTCAGCGAGGAGCACCACCGGCTCCTGGCCGAGTCGTCCCTCGACTCGATCCTCGTTTCGTCCGGGGATCGGATCCTGTACGCAAACCCCGCGGGGGAGCGGATGTTCGCGGCAGACTCCGGACACGCTCTCGTCGGCCGGGACCTCTCGGGCCTGGTCGACCCGGCGGAGCGGGAGAATATCCGCGTCAGGGTCCGGCAGACGATGGAGGGGGCCAGGATGCACCTCTCCGCAGTCAGGATGACTCGCCTCGACGGCCGCCCCCTCTGCGCGGACGCGGCCCTCAGCGAGATCGCGTGGGACGGGGCCCCGGCCGTGGAGATCGTCCTCCGGCCCGCGGCGAGGCGGCCGTCGGCGCGATAGATGTCCGGTCGGCCCCTCCGCTGTTTCGGCCGATCCCTCGATCGCGAAACCTCT